>NZ_CBDRFA010000007.1:0-173532 GCF_965343085.1 Nocardiopsis synnemataformans
GTTCTGGGTGCCCGACCTGCAGCAGTGGGTGGACGCGGTCGACCTGGCTCCGGGGATGTGGTTGCAGACCTCTTCGGGCACGTGGGCGCAGGTCTCCGCGGTCCAGGCCTGGACGCAGGCCGCGACGGTCCATAACCTGACCGTCCAGGGCGTCCACACGTTCCATGTCACTGCTGGGGACCTGGATGTCCTCAACCACAACTGCGGTGGTGGGACGACTGTCTATCGTGGGGTTTCAGAAAGAAGTGGCCAGACGGGCATGTATAACCCTGCATTTGATGATGCTGTCAATGGTGTTGCCAGCCCTCGGGGCGGAGCTGCGAGCCCGGAGTCACACCACCTTGGAAACACTAATAGTGAGTATACTAGCTGGACCACAAGCTCAAGGGTTGCACTCACAGCAGCTACTAAGGATGGAGGTGCCGGGGCTGTGCTAAGGTCAACCATTCCATCGGGTCGATTTCATGTGCATTCGAATGATCAGCCGTGGGTTGAATTTCGAGGAGAGCATGAAGTGATAATTCAAGGTAGGATGTCTGGTGAGACTTCCCCAGCGTGGTCTGGCATGTCTCCGGATGATTTGATGTTTCGCTGAAATTGAGAGGACTGGGCTTTTTGGGTACTATTGGAAGCCTGCTTTTTGAGTGCGGGATTCCGATTCACCTCCTCTGATTTTAATTGATGTACGGTGCCACTGTGCTCAGATCTTTTCTGGCGGCCTCGGCTTGATCGGTTCTTGGGAACTCTCTATTCTTGGAGGGTTGTGGTGTGGATTTTCGCTAGGGTGCGATTTTTGGGGTGGTGTATGTGGGTATCCAAATACCAAGAATTCAAGTTATCGACCTCCTTGCTGGAGCATCTTGTTTGGCCCTTGCGGAGGTCCCCTTTGAAGATTTGGCGGATGCGTGCGGCGATGGTCGAATTTTTTTTGAGGTTGACATTGTTTCGGACTCAGATCTTCTCGATATCTACAGACTGAGGCGAATGTCCGACATGGAGGGTTTGCAGAGTAAATTTGGATGGAATGAATTTATCTCGTCTTTGGGTGATGGGTGCCAGAGTGGAGTTCTCGCTGTGAGGGGTCCGGAGTGGAGGGTCATTGCCTTGACTGATTCTCGGGTTCGGTCAATAAAAGGTGCCCTCGTTGGTCCGCCGGGATACTTTGCATTCACGGATTACGTGAAAAGTATTTAGAATAATACCGTTAATATTTTCTTTGTGCTTCCTTTGGCTTTTCTGTCTCAGTTTGAGGTTTAACCTCGACTCGTCAGAAGGCTGACGTGCTCTTCTGGTCCGGTACTTCGCCCGTAACGTCCCTGGTCCGAGCAGGAGCAGGCCCTCGCGTCAGGGGCCCGGCAAAGTCGGGTAGTGGAGGTGTGACCTGTGCCCGATCACGGTGCGGTAGATTGCCGCGTTGAGTCGGCGGTGGCCGCCATGGTTGATGCGGTGACATCCGCTCGTCATACCGGACCCGGTGGGCACCGGAGCGATCCCGGCGAGTTTGGCGAAGGCGGCTTCGGACTTGATGCGCTCAGGATTGTCACCGACCACCACGAGGATCTCGGCAGCGGTGTCCGTACCGATGCCGAACGACTCGACCAGCTGCGGAGCGGCACGGCGCACGAGAGCGCTGATCATCTCCGTGAGTTCCTTGGCCTCACTGTTCAGCTACTGCCACCGCCGGGCGAGCGTGCGCAGGGCGTGACGCAGAGCGCCCTCGGGATCGTGCAGCCCTCGCGGGCGCAGACCAGCCAGGTGTTTCGCGCCGAGTTCGATGGAGGCCCTGATGTGTGCCGGGATCGCCTCCTGTCACTCGTCTCGGCGGACAGCATCCACGATCGGGGTGCCAACGTGCTGACGGCCGAGGGAACCGGAGGCAGGAGACACGAAACGCCTCTGAAGATGTCGTCTTCAGAGGCGGAAAATCGATGGGTGTCAGAGGGTTTGGTGCTTGAACTGGACCAAGAAGCCACGCCACTCCGAAACGGGGAAGGTCAGTTCGGCGTCGTCCCGGTGCTGCGTGTCACGAACATCGGCCCCGCTCGCATGCTCTCGCACCTCCACGCAGTTCGAGCCGCCGTCACTGAAGCTGCTCTTGTGCCACCTGGGCCTGTTCATCGTCCAACCTTCTGATCTCGTCCTGCAATCTGGACAGCGCCACCTCCGGGCTGGTCGCCGCGGCCTGCAGAGCTGCGAACTGTCCTCGGAACTGCGCCACTTCCACCGTGTCGGTGACAAGTTGACCTTCACGAGCGGACTCCGCGAACAGCACATCCGGTGCGTTGTCCGTCGTGATCAGCTTAAAGGCCCCCGAGTTCCCGGGATGTTTGGAAGCCCCCAGGGGCACGAGCTGCATCGTGATCCGCTCCCGTTCGGCCAGGTCCGCGACGAACGCCAACTGACCCCGCATGATCTGCGGCGATCCGTAGCGGCGCAGCAGGATCGTCTCATCCACCACCACCCACAACTTGGGACGCAGACTCTTGGCCATGCGTGTGGCCCGCTTGAACCGCTCGCTCGCGCGTGCCGTTCGCTCCTCCTCGGACAACCACTGGGCTCCGTAACGGATCAGAGTGTGGGCATAGGCCTCGGTCTGCAGATGAGCGGGCCATACCAACACCTGGTACTCGTACACCGCGCTCGCCCCGTCCACCAGGGCCGCCACCTCGTACTTCCACGCCTCACGGCCTGATCCGGTCAACTCGGCCCACACACGTTCCAGCCGCCCTGACCCCAGGACCGCGTCCAGGTCGGCGCGCAGTTGGGGAGTGGGCGCGGTCCTGCCGCATTCGATGTCGGAGATTGTGCTCTTGCTGACGGAGACCCGCCGGGCCAGCGCGGTCTGGGTCAGTCCTGCTTCATCGCGCAGAGCACGCAACTCACGGCCGTAGCGGGCCAGCGCTTTCTTATCAGGGGGCATGGCACCCATGAGACCACAAGAGCCCGGACCACACCGGTCTTTTCCAGAATTTTCCAGCCTCCTAGGGCTGACTCCAGGAAAGACACAACAGCCTTCACCTGTGGGTTTCCGGTTACGACACTGGTTTCCGTCACGCACCACGTGAGGGAGAACCCTGATGCCCCCTTCGACCGGACCATGCCGAAAGCACCGGCGACCGAACTCCACCGCCATGGAAAGAACTCCCACTCCTTATCGGGAGGAAACGGACCCTTCTGGTGAGCGCACCGCACCGGACAGGCCCCCGGCACCCTTCAAGGAGCACCGTTCCTCCAGGGCTGCCTCCGGCGGCACTGCCCCGCGTGGGTCGAGTGAGTTCGGTCCGTTGCTGCCCCCTCCCCGGGCCGATGACCCGGTGGGACACGGATACACCGCTGTGCAGGTGGTGCGGTTGGCGGTGTGGGCGGCCCGGGAATGCCGATGGGTGGACGCCATGGACCCCGCACACCGCGCGGAAACCGCATGGGAGGCCATCACCGAACATCTCCAGCTCGCCCCCGAACGCCCGCAGGAGACCGAGCTGATCGCTCTGGGCTGGAAGGCGATGAAGGCCCAGCACTACCAGGACCTTAAAGTCCGCGGACTGGGCGGCAAGGACAAGTCCCTGGTCTCCCGGGCGTTCGTGCGCTACTGGACCAGCGCCTCGGCCCCCGCCCACTCCCACGAGGACCACATCGTCGACCGCCTGGCCCTGGCCCAGATCTGGACCGCACTGAAACCAGCCCACCGCCAGGTCCTCACCGCCCTGGCCGAACACGAGGACCGGCGCCGCGCCGAACGTTCGCTGAACATGGACCCGCCTGCCTTCACCCGCGCGCTGGGGCGGGCCCGCCGCGCGTTCCTGGCCTTGTGGCACGAGGGCGAGACCCCTTCCCAGCTGTGGGGTTACGACCGGCCCGGGGCACGGCACCAGAACGTGATGTACCTGGTCCGGCTGCGCAAACGCCGAGCCCTGCAACGCAAGACCCAAGGAGGGGTCTCGCCCCGCCGACATCGCTCGCCCCAGGACCTGGAATTGAACGACGTCTTCGATCGGCCCGGACGTGTGCGTAGCCAGCAGTGACGAATAGCCAGCGCACAGGGGCGGGCTGTATTTCGTGGCTGGGGTTGAAGGTGCTCGTCCACCCAAGGGAACATCGACCACCCCAGGCGGGAAAGGAAACCCGTTTCGTGGGGTTAGGGATTTTTGTGACTCATTGTGTGGGTTTGTGGGTGATAAGCGCAGTTTCGGGGGTGTGCGCTCCCAAGGCCATTGACACTCACCCGCAACGTCACAGGAAGAACCGGCCTCGTTCGCGGGGTCGCTGACAAGAGAAAAGGGTGCCCCGAACCGGTGCTGCGAACACCGGCCCGGGGCGTGATTCCCACCTGACTACAGCAGGAGGAAACCGTGGAGAAGCATAGCGGGCGGCACCGCAGGCGCCGCCAGGGTTGGGGCGAACAGGTGCGCTGGGTTCTCGGGGCGGTGCTCGCCGCGCTGTTCTGCGGCCCCACCGGCCCGAGTGCGCGACCGGTGGCCGAGGTCCGCCCACCGCTGCGCTCGCGGAGTGCGCGAGAGAACCGTGAACCAGCCTCGGTGCGAGTTGCGGCCAAGGGGCGTACGGATGTTCCTCGGCCTCGGCCTGGAGAGGAACAGCCGAGGGAGGCTCCGGTGCGGGTGCCGCCGCAGCGAACTCCGTATACGGGGCCGCGTGGGTGGTGTGAGGACGACGAGGGGGTGCGCGGGGTGCGCCCCTATCTTGCTCGGCACGAGGACCGCGTCGTCCGTGCCCACAGCAGGGGAGGCGTGCAGGTGAGCCGAGGCAGGGAAACGGCGGGTGCTCGAGGCCCGGCGACATCACCGCTTTCTGCTCCTGGGGGCGGTGGCAAGGGTGAGTTCGCTGAGCTGGCCCACCTGGTGCGGCGCTGGCAGGCAATCTCCACCTGAGAGAATCCACGCCGGGGTGGTGCTGACCGTGGCGCCGCCCCGGCCTCACGTGGCGGAAGTCAGAAGAACCTTGCGTCAGGGCGAGGGCCGTTGGAGGGCCTGTGACTCCGCCTGTGACTGGGCCTTTCCGGGGGCCTGTGACTCCGCCTGTGCCTCCGCCCGTGGGTGGGCCGCTTTGATCGGCCCACCTCTCGGGCGTTATCAGTGCAGGTCAAAGGCCCTTTGGGTGGGCCGTTGGAAAGCCAGACTTATACCCCAATGGGTAGTCCCCTTCACGTAGGCGGGCGGGCCCGCCCCGGCAAGCGGGGGCGGACACGCCCGCCTACGTCTACCGTGGCCTCAACCCAACTGCGCCTGACTCCCTCTTCCGCTGCGCCTCCTTCTTGACGGCCTGGTCTGCCCTCTCTTGCTCTCACCAGACCAGGAGCGTGCAATTTCTGTCACGTGCCACTCGCAGGATTCTCCTGGCCAAGAAGCCATGGAAAAAGGATTTTCTCCTTCCGGATGGCAATCGCGATCCCTTCTCATGAAGAGTTGGTCTGGTGCGATCGAGGTGGTTGAAGCGCTCTCGCCTGTCGAGTGACAAAGAACGGGTTGCTGCTCCTGCGAGAAGCGCATGCACGCTTTTCCTCCGGCTTCTTTGGAAGCGGGAAGGTGGGGTGTGAACCTCCACTGAACCGGAAGTGAACCCCTGGCCAGCGACTGGGCCAGCGGGTGGGCCACTCTTAGCTGGCCCACCCCTACTCGTGCTGCTGTGCAGGTCAACGCCCCTGTGGGTGGGCCAACGGGCGTCCAGACTTATACCCAAGTGGGTAGTTCTCCTCACGTAGGCGGGCGGGGCGCCCTCCCGCGCGGGCGAGCGCGCCCGCCCCGCCCGCCTCCACGAGCGCTCTACTTGTGTGGTGTCCCTTATTTCTTCGCCTCTTTCTCAGTGAAAGTCTTTCGGCTTCATCATGAGATAAGAATTTAATTCCTTACTCTTGCGCAATCTCCAAGATCGTCCCGCCCTGGGCGTCGCATGACAGAGCTCTTTCCCCACCGGCCGTGCGTTTTTTGTTGTCCCGAGCCGCGCTTCACGCAACCTGGTCTGCCAGCGGTGAGAGGTGGCGGAGGCCGAGCCGTGTGAGGCCCTGAGGTCGGGTGTCGCATCTTCGTTGGGTGCGTCTTCATAGGGGTTCATCAGGGCGAAGAGGCCCAAGACGACGTCGGGGGAGGGGCCGAGGCGTGGTGGCGAGGAGAAGCACTGCTCGAAAACGGGACGGTTCGCGGCGGGTTCCAGGCCCATGGTGTGGCCCCGGGCTGTGGGCGAGTGGCGTGGGGCTGTCAGCGCCCCGACGTCGGCCCCACCGCGCGGCAGGGCCCAGGCGTCCTGGGGCGGGCCGGTCGGCGCGGACGGGCCGCGTGCCGGGCTCGGTGGGGCCCGCGTCGCTGGCTCCCGGCTCGGCCCAGAACGGGGCGGCGGCAGGAACCGGACGAAACCCTGCGTATCGGACGGCCAGACGGGGGTGTGCGCCCATCGGACGACGTTCCTGCTGAATCCGCTTGACCACCTCTACGAGGTCGAGCGTGGATGCGTGGTGCCCCGCCACATGCGGGGTCGTACGCCATATTCATCCAGTTCAGAAGTGGTGGTGAGGTGGGCCGAGTGGATGTGAGTACTCCAGACACGGCGGTCGAGGTCGACCCGCTGCCGGTGGTTGATGGATGTGGTGTGCGTGGAGAGCGAGACGAAGGTGAGGCCGTGCATGGCCGCGCGTGAGGGGTCCACGTTCAAACGGTGCGGATGCCGCGACGAGAGCACCGGCAGGGCGTTGGGGGCAAGGTGTCCGCAGCTCAAGCGCCGGACCGGAGGTTGGAATCCGGTCCATGGGGCGTGGGCGTTCCAGTACGAGCTTCCCCCGACCGGTGAGGGCGGGCGCCGCCAAGCCCGACGGGTCGGCCTGCCCTCCCAAGAGCAAGCCCGGAAAGGGCTGGAGCACGTCAAAGCGCTCATCGCCCTGGCGGAGAAGGACCCCACGGTCGAAGTGCAGATCGCTGACCTGGTCCAGGCGGCGTTGAAGCAGCGCCACCCGTTGCCGGAGGTGGAGGAGGTACGCAAACGGGTGGCGATGGCGGTGGACGTGCGCGCCGAACCACCCACCGTTGAGGCGTGGTTGGGGGAGTGGTTGGCGGGCAAGCCCGATCTGGCCGCGGGAACCCGGGCCTCCTACGCCGGGCACATCCGCACCTACCTCGTCCCGCACCTGGGTCGGCTTCGGCTGGACAAGCTCCAGGCCCGCCACGTCGAGACCATGTTCAACCTCATTGAGGAGACCAACGCTCACATCTTGGAGTGCCGCGAGTCCGACGACCCTCAGGTGCGGGCCTCGGTCAGGGGGCGGCGGGTGATCTCGCTGTCCACCAAACACCGCATCCGCGCCACCCTCCGCAGCGCGTTGTCGGAGGCGGTGCGCCGCCCGGATCTGCCGGTGTCGGTGAACATCGCCTCGCACGTACGCCTGCCCTCCTGTCCCAGAAAGCGTCCGCTGGTGTGGACACCCGACCGGGTGCGCCAGTGGAAGAAGGACGGCACGGTGCCAGGGGAGGTGATGGTGTGGACCCCGGAACAGACACGTACGTTCCTGGTGCACGCGAGGAAGTACCCGTGGCTGTACCCGATGTTCCACCTGATCGCAGTCAAAGGCCTACGCCGAGGAGAAGCGGTCGGACTGCCCTGGTCCAACACGAGGTTGACGGACGGGCAGATCGACATCCGCGTCCAGGTGGTCCAGTTGGCGTGGGAGACAATCACCTCCACACCCAAGAGCGTGGCCGGGCAGCGCACCATCACTCTGGATACGGACACCATCAAGGTGTTGCGGGCTTGGAAGCGGTTCCAGAACGAGGCCCGTCTCAAGGCCGGAGCGGCATGGACGGACAGCGGTCTGGCCTTCACCCGGGACGATGGTTCGGGGTGGCATCCGGGGCAGGTCAGTGACTGGTTCCTACGCATCGCCAGGGCCGCTGGACTGCCGCCGATCACGTTGCACGGGCTCCGCCACGGGGCCGCCTCGCTGGCGTTGGCCGCAGGAACGGACGTGAAGATCGTGTCCAGCGAGTTGGGGCACGCGACCACGCACTTCACCCAGGACACCTACCAGTCGGTGTTCCCGGACGTGGCCAAAGCGGCGGCCGAGGCCACCGCAGCTCTGCTGCGCGGTCCGGCTCCGGTGAGGGTCGGGTAGCCGAACCGGCGAGCACACCAGGAGCCACACGGCGTCACCGACCCCAGGCCAGTGCACGGGTTCGCCCTGGCTGGCCTGGGGTTTCCTCGCACTCGGGGCCGGTAACCGATCGGATCAAAGGTCTCATGCTTCTGCAGGAAGCTACTCTAGCGAAGACTCTCCTTGCCACCGTTGCATTTTCTGTTTGCTGTTCTTAGTTTCGGCGTGATCAGGGCCGAGGACCCGATTTTGATCGGGTATGAGGAATTTAAGGATTGCAATAGCCTTAACTGTTTCGCCGCAGGTGTAAGACCAGCGAGCGAGGTTTCCGCGTGTGGTGAGGGTGGTTGGGTGATCGTGGCCGAGGGTGTTTATTTGGTCAATGAGGAGGTGTTCGAGTTCGCGTGCAGCTCTGGTGGGGTGTCCGGCTTTGCCGCGCCAGTGGGCGAGGTTTCCGCGTGTGGTGAGGGTGTCTGGGTGGCTGAAACCTAGATGATGATAGGCTTTACAATTCATGTATTCCCAGTAGGTCACAGCCTCGCTTGCATGTCCGGCTTCTTCCAGGCTATGTCCCGCATGGAACAACACCATGTGAGTTCTAGGCACCCACAGCCAATCTTCAGTGTTCTTTCCATTGGTCAAATAATGACTTCTCAATGCGGTGGTGTTCTCGCGCAACTGTTGATTAAATACTGTGTTGCGTTCCGTCTCGGGCCACACGTCAAGGAGTGCGTCGGCCAAGGCGTGCACACTTTGGCGAGTCGGTCTAGTCGTGGTGTGTTCGCGAACCGCACGTTGGACGAGCTGGTGCAAGTGGATTGCCGGTGTTCCTGTGCTGGGAATAGCTTCAGGCTCTTGCTGAGTGGGCGGGGTGGTACGAGTGATCAGACTCAGCCGACGCAAACATGCCAGAGCAGCGTGGACATCCTGGGCTGCTAGCGTCGTTTTAGGTCCCTCTGGAGAAAGTTTGTGGCTTATGTCGAATATATATTTCTGCGCGCAACAGTCGGATAAATACTTTAGGACGGGAGGTGTGGTCAGTACATTTTCCGGGATTCCAGTTCCATTCAACAGGGCCAGTAATCCCATGAGTGGGCGGGCCACCCCCTGGGGGGTGAAGGTGTCGGCCTGGTCCAGGGACAGGTTCCAGGTCGCAGCGAGCGGGGTCAGGGTGTCCCAATCGGGGAACACCTCCTCCAGCGTGGTCATCCGGTCCTGGAACAACTCCAGATAGTCGGCACAGCCCAGGTGGAGTTCGGCCATGTAGGCCACCGCCTGGCCCAGAGCCAGCGGCAGGTGCCCCAGCGCGTCGGCGAGGGCGTCCAGCTTTGCGGTGGTCCGGAGAACTCCGGCTTGATTCAGGGCACGGGTGAGGAAGGCACGGGACTCGTCGGGGCTGTAGACGTTCACATCCAGCAGGCGACGTCCTTGGACGGTGAGGGAGTGATCGCGTCTGCGGGTGGTGACCAGGACCCGGCCGCAGGATTGGTCGTGCGGGGGCCACAGGTCCTGCACGTGAGCAGGGTCAGCCAGGTCGTCCCACACCACCAGCCAACGCCGGTCATGGTGCTTGTTGGGGTCGGCCAGCCAGGCCAGGAACAGCTGCGCAGCCTCCTCGGGACCCTCCGGAACGGTCGCATACAGATGGCGGGCGGCGTGAGCGTAGGCGGAGGCGATGCGGTCGCGGCTGGAGGCGTTGGCCCATACCAGGACGTCCACCCGCTGTTCGGGGTCGGTGACGCGGGCCAAGATGCGGGCCAGGTGGGCGGCGAGTTGGGTCTTGCCGACGCCGCCGGTGCCGGACAGGACCTGACGCGGGATGACCGTCCCGTAGCTGTGCAGCTCCCGGCCAAGCTGGTCGGTGATGGCCCGGTGCTGGTAGTGGGCGGCCTCCTCGGGGATGGCTCCGATGCGGATGGGCCAGTCCACCTCATGGGAGGCGTAGTGGTGGTGGATCTCCTGCTTTCCGGTGACCGGGCCGTGGAAGTCGCCGCCGCCGAAGTCGATGTGGTCGCCGTGGTAGAAGGCGCTCACCGCTCCGGATCCTGCCCTTCATCGCCGAGCCCGGGGCGAGGGCGGTCGACCTGCTTGCCGATGACAGGGCCGTGGAAGGTGCCGCTGCGGAAGTCCAGGTGGTCTCCGCCGTAGGAGGGGTTGTCCACACGCGCCTCCTGCCCCTGGACGATGGTGCTGCCGGAGACGTCGCCGTTCACCGTGTTCGCGGTAGTGCTCACGCTGCCCGAGCCCGGAGAAGGCGACGCGGGAGAGGATCTGGAGGTCACGGCCCAGGTGATGGCGGTGACGATGAGCGCCAGCGCGGTGGTGATGCCCGCTGACCATGAGGCGGCTTCCCAGCCGTCGCGCGTACCGGGGCCGCCGCCGAACCACAGCCCGGCTCCCAACGCGGCGAAGATCGCGACGCTTGCCGCTGCTGCCCAGATCCACCTTGCCCTGTTCATGCCATCTGATTGTGGCGCGTGTAGCCCGGCAGGGTAAGAGGTTTTGGCTGAAACGGCTGTGTGTGGTCTGGGCGACCTGCGGCGTACATAGGTCCCGCGCAGGTGTCTGGGCGTCTGTGGGAGGCTGGCGGGCGGACGCGGGGTTCGGGACCTGGGCCGCTAGGGTCACGGAACGGCAAAATGCTCCGCGAGATGGGTGCCCACCTGTACTGGACCTTGCACTGCGGAGCACACGGGGAGCATTTCAGGCCCGGATCCGGGCCTCGCGCCTCGTCTGTTCGACTCGCGCACCCCGTCTGACCTGGGTTTTTGTGGCGCACCCAGCCCGACACAATGCGAACCTTCAGCCTGTGATCGAGGGGCCACAGATCGAACTCCTCCCAGCTCACGCCAAGGTTCGCAGGGACGGATACCACGGCCCGCGGACTGAGCCTCAGGGAGCGGGGGAGTGAGCGTGATGACTTCTTCCCGTTGGTCCCGCTGGGTCACGATCGCTGCTGTGCTGCTGTTGGCGCTCATTGCGGCGGTTGTGAGCTATAGCCACATGTACGAACTGGCGCTGCGCCACGGCGAGCCCGAGTGGCGCGCGGCCCTGTTCCCACTGTCGGTGGACGGGATGATCGTCGGT
Source organism: Nocardiopsis synnemataformans (assembly GCF_965343085.1). Classification (NCBI taxonomy): domain Bacteria; kingdom Bacillati; phylum Actinomycetota; class Actinomycetes; order Streptosporangiales; family Nocardiopsidaceae; genus Nocardiopsis; species Nocardiopsis synnemataformans. Next base: position 11,177 of record NZ_CBDRFA010000007.1, read on the forward strand.
GCCTCGATGACGCTGCTGAGCGACGCCCGTAACGGTCGCAAGGGCGGCCTGCTGCCCTGGACTCTGCTGATCATCGGCTCAGCTGCGTCGTTGGCAGCGAACGTCGCCGTGGCCGACCCCACGACGTGGTCGCGGATCATCCATGCCTGGCCGTCGTTCGCGCTGATCGGCGCCTACGAGCTGCTGATGAGAGAGTTCCGCACCGCTGCCCGGAGCGTGCGCAGCGCTGACGCAGTGCGTACGCACTCTGGAGACGGGCCGCTCCCCGACTCCGGGGCGGAGGTTGAGCCCGCCTCGCCGGAGCCGCAGGAGGGGCGGCACCTGCATGTGGTGAAGGAACAGCGCGTGGCCGCAGGGGACGTCGATCCGTGTGTGGCAGGTGTCGGTGATCGACTTCCTCCCCAGGTGCAGCGGGAGGCCTGGCGGTGGGCTCTGGAGAACCCGCAGGAAGACGGCGCACTTCCGACTGGCGAACAGATCGCGGCGCGCTTCCACCGGAAGGAACGTTGGGGGCGGCTGATCAAGGAATGGGGTAAACAGGGGCGCTTTGACCAGCTGCCTGAAGCGACCTCCACTGTGTCGAGGTAGTCACTGCTTCTCAGTGACCTGCAGATACAAGCATCCACGCAGTTCAGAGGGTTCCGTTGAGGGACCTTCACGGCGGTTGGGTGCCGTTGGGAGACGTTCGCGTCTCCCAAAAATCTCCCAGCCCGGGGTGGGAGACGGTCATCTCCCACCCCGGACTGCGGGGCGTTTCCTACCCCGTGAAGGTCCCTCGGTCACCAGGAAAGGGTGATCGGGATGGAGTCCTCCCGTTTGTCACGATGGGTCACCATCGCGGCCGTGCTGCTGCTCGCGGGCATTGCCGCGGTGGTGTCCTACAGCCACATGTATGAACTCGCCCTGCGCCATGGCGAACCCGAGTGGCGCGCGGCCCTGTTCCCGCTGTCGGTGGACGGCATGATCGTCGGCGCATCCGTGACACTGCTCAGTGATGCCCGCCAGGGCCGTAGGGGCGGCGCGTTGCCCTGGGTTCTGCTGATCGTCGGCTCGGTCGCGTCGTTGGCAGCGAACGTCGCGGTCGCCGACCCCACGGCCTGGTCCAGGATCATCCATGCCTGGCCGAGCTTCGCGCTGATCGGTGCGTACGAGTTGCTCATGAGCGAGTTCCGCACCGCGGCGAGAACCGTACGCACTGCGTACGCAGATGATCAGCAGGGCAAGGCGAGCGTCGAACCCGAACACGTTGGCTCCCCTGAACCAGCTGCGGGGTGGACAGAGATGGGGCTCCGAGTCGTGTCCCCTGGGAGGGGCAAGGAGGTTTCCGAATCCTTGTCGCCGTTCCAGGCCAGAGCATGGCAGTGGGCCGAGGAACAAGAAGAGGCGACCGGGAAGGAGATCGCCGATCGCTTCGGCCGCAAGGAGCGCTGGGGGAGATTGGTCAAGAAGCGAGGGCTCCAGATGCGGTGTGAGGTGGTCGAGGATACGCCCGATGCTGTTGCTGGTCGACGTTGATCAGCTGTCGACAGGAGCGGCATCTAATGCGTCGCCTGCATCGGCCCGATGCCACGATTCCCCTGGCCTTGGAGGACGAGCCGACTAGGTGCTGCGCACAACCATCTGCCAGGCCCATTTACCCTTTGTTGCAATCCGATGAGCCTTGCCGCCATGCGCTCGGCGATCCGTCGCACCCAGGGGAGCCGGGCAGCGATTAGGAGATCGCAGTCAAGGCCGACCAGGCCGCCAACCGCGCGAGGAAGGGATCGGCCGGGGGTCGTCCGGTCAGCTACGACGCCGAGTTGTACAAGGACCGCAACACCGTGGAGCGGACCATCAACAAGTTCAAGGAATGGCGGGGGCTGGCCACCCGCTACGACAAGACGCCCGAGAGCTATCTCGCGGAGCTTCACCTGCGCGGGGCCGTCCTGTGGTTGCGCAGCCTGCCCGCCACTCCATGATCCAAACTCAGAACAGACCCTAGTTCCTAAGGTGTTGCTCATTCCACCTGTACGCATGACGTATCCGCCCGAACCGCGACAAGGGCCGCGACCGGTTCAATGGACAGCTCGCAGCTCGTCATCGCCGGCCCGCCGCTGTAAGCCATTCCACTCGCCCTGATGGTCGGCGCCATCACGTTCCTGTCTCCCCACTGTCTGCCACTCGTGTTCGGCCACCTCTTGGGACGTGCCGGTGGTGACGGACCGGCGTTGGCTGAGGAGTCGGAACAGGGTGCGCCACACCCAGGGGTGGGCCTGCGCGTTCTCGGTGGTGTTGAACGCCGTGGTGAGGCGGTCGGCAAGCTGTTCGGGAGGGTGCCCATGGCCGGGGTGCCTTTCGTGGTCGTGGGTCAGGAGGCGCAGCAGGAGAGTTTGGCGACGTCGCGGGTGAAGGTCTGGGCGGCCAGCTTCAACCCTTCGGCCATGGTCAGATAGGGGCTCCAGGTGTCGGCCATGTGCTCGACGGTCATTCCCGCTCGGACGGCGTAGACCGCGGCGGCGATCACGTCCCCGGCGCCCTCGGCGACCGCGGTCACCCCGACCACGCGGCCGGTGCCGCGTTCGGCGACGATCTTGACCAGACCCCGGGTGTCGCGGTTGACCAGGGCGCGGGGGACGTTCTCCAGGGGAAGGACGCGGCACTCGCAATCCAGGCCCGCCTGCTCGGCCCGGGCGTCGGTCAGCCCGACACCGGCGATGGCCGGGCTGGTGAAGGTCACCCGCGGCAGGTACGTGTAGTCCGGTGTGCGCTCGGCTCCGTCCAGGGCGTTGTCGGCCACCATCGCCCCGTGGGCTCCGGCGACGTAGACGAATTGCGGGTGCCCGGTCACGTCCCCGGCCGCCCAGATGCGGGGGTTGACGGTGCGCAGGTGTTCATCGACCACGACCTCGCCGCGCTCGCCGATCTGGACTCCGACCTTGTCCAGGCCCAGACCGTGGGTGACGGGGCGGCGCCCGGTGGCGATCAACACCTCCTCGGCGGCCAGTTCCCCGTCACCGACTGTGGCCACTACGTGGCCGTCCTCGCGCCGCAGGCGTGAGACCGTGACACCGGTGCGCACGGTGATGCCCTCATCGGCGAACACCTGGGCGATGGCCTCGCCTGCCTCGGGCTCCTCGTTGGGCGCGAGGCGGTCCATCATCTCCACCAGGGTCACCTCGACGCCCAGGCGGGCGAAGAGCTGGGCCTGTTCCAGGCCGATGTAGTTGCCGCCCACCACCAGCAGCGACGAGGGCAGCCGGTCCTGCTCCATCGCCGTGGTGGAGGTCAGGTACCCGGCCTCCTCCAAGCCTTCGATCGGCGGCGCCCAGGGGGCCGAGCCGGTAGCGATCAGGTAGTGGGCGGCCTCGATGCGTTGGGTTCCGCCGTCGGCCGGCTCCACCTCCAGCACCGGGCCCTCGGTGAAACGGGCGTGCCCGGTCACGATCTCCCAGCCGTACTCCTTGGCCAGGTCGACGTACTTGTCGGCGCGCATGTCCTCCACCAGCGCGCGCTTGCCGCCGATCAGCGCACCGAAGTCCACCTCTTCGGCGCTGGCGCGGATGCCGGGGAACCGGTCCGCGGAGAGGGCGATGTGGCGCGCCTCGGCGGCGGCCAGCAGTGCCTTGGAGGGCACGCACCCGGTGTTGACGCAGGTTCCGCCGATGGTTGCGTGCTCGACCATCACCACCGAGCGGTCTTTGCGCCGCGCGGCGATCGCGGCGGCGAAGGCCGCCCCACCTGAACCGATGACCGCCAGATCGAAAGCCATGATCGTTCCTCCTGCACTTCGGCTACTCGGCCGACCTGGTTTTATTCGCTTTGGCAAATGTGTTTCGCCCATATAGTATCTGCTTAGGCAAATACATCAAGGGAGTGGGAGGGACGTGTTCCTGTGAACGACACCGTGAGCGAAGAGCAGGCTCTGCCCGGGTCGCAGACGCTGTTCCCCGACTCGGGGGCCGGGGTGGAGGTGGTCGCGAAGTTCTTCCGTGCTCTGGGTGATCCCACACGGCTGCGGCTGCTCGAGTTCCTGTTGCACGCCGAGCACACCGTCACCGAGTGCGTCGAGCATGTGGGCCTGTCCCAGGGACGCGTGTCGACGCATCTGTCATGTCTGGCTGACTGCGGGTACGTGGCCGCACGTCGTGAGGGTCGCCGTGCCTACTACCGGGTGGTCGACCCGCGGGTGGCCGACCTGGTGGTGCTCGCCCGCGCCCTGGCCGCTGACAATCGGTCCGCCCTGGCGTGCTGTGAGCGCATCGACGCCCACACCCATTAGAGGGGCGGCGCCTTCTCCATGGCCCTGTTCAACGCGAAGACGCAGTTGTCCCAGGCTGGGGACCGGGCCGAGCGTACCGAGTGTCCCTTCGGGCCGACAGGCGTGCGATGCACCGGGACAGAGGCGGGGCCCGCGGGGATGGCCGCAGGCCCCGGCCGGTTCAGGACGCCTTACTCGGCCTCGCCGTGAGGGGAGCCCGGGGTGCCGGGTTCGCCGGTGTCATCGGCCGTGCCGGTGCTGCTGTTGGCCAGCCATTCGTCCCAGGGGCGCTGCCAGTAGCCCCATCCGTTGTCGACTTCGAGTTCGCGGTCGGTTCCGGTGACGATCAGCGGGTCTCCCATGGAGGAGTTCTCGTAGAACCACTTGGCGTCGGAGGTGGCCAGGTTGGGGCAGCCGTGGCTGAGGTTGGCCTCGCCGAGCTGGTCGTTCCACGGGGCGGCGTGGGTGAACTCGCCGCTGTCGGAGAAGCGGACGGCGTACTCGACTTCGAGCTTGTAGCCGTCGGGACCGTCGACCGGGACGCCCACGGTGGAGGAGTCCATGACCAGCTCCTCGTACTTCTCCATGATGAGGTGCACGCCGCTGGTGGTGGTGTACCTCTCGACGTCGGCCCGGCCGATGCTGGTGGGGAAGTCCTGGATCTGTTCGCCGTCGCGTTCGACGGTCATGCGCTTGCTGTCGCTGTCGATGGTGCTGATCTGGGATCGGCCGACGGTGAAGTCGAGCTGGTGGTTCTCGACGCCGTAGACGCCGTCGCTCGCCTGGACGCCGGCCAGGCGCAGGTTCACGGTGACGTTCTGGTTGGGCTGCCAGTACTCCTCGGGACGAAAGACCGCCGCCTGGTCGCCGAACCAGTTCCAGGCCCCCAGCACCGGTTCCTCGGAGAGCACCTCCATCGCTGCCTCCACGCGCGCCTTGTTCTGCACGGGCAAGTCGAAGTTGACGATGACGGGCATGCCCACACCGACGGTCTGGCCGCTGGTGGGGAAGTTCGATTGCAGTCCCAGGCGCTGGCCCTCGGCGGCGGCGAGCGTGGAGAACGCGCTGGTGACCTCGGTCTTCTCGCCATCAGCGGTCTCGGCGGTGGCGGTCACGGTGACGTCGGCGCCGGGGACCAGCGTCCAGTCGCTGGTCCATTCGGTCTTGTCGTCGTTGAGGGAGCCGGTCATCTCGTTGGCGCCGGAATCCTCCTGCCCGGCCGTCCTGACCCGCACGTCAGCGAGGGTGCCTCCTTCGGCCTTGACGATGATCGGCAGGTCGGGGCGGATATCGACCGCACCGTCCTCAGGAGAGATGCGGACAGCGAGTTGGCTGGCGGTGTCCTGCGGTTCCTCGCCACCTGAGGTGTCGGCTCGGGGGGCCGAGCACGCGGTCGCGCCCAGCACGCCAAGGGCGAGCAGGCCGAGTGCAAGGCGTCTGTTCGGAGTGGGAGGGGTGGTGCCCGTCATCGTGGATGCTCCGTCTGGGGTTTCGGGACCTCTGTTCCGGGAGAACAGGGGAGGCCCGGGAGGAAATCGGGGGAGTGGGGAAGGGTGATGACGCGGTGCCGTCCAAGTCGCGCGGCGGCCGAGGTCGCGGGCGTCGATGGTGCCCGGCGCGAACAGGAAGCCGTCTCCGCGGTCATGGTGCGGCGACTCCGCGCGGAGAACAGGCCGGGTATTCGGAGAAACCGGGGTTAGACCCGCTGCACGCAGAGCGAGAAGAGCAGGCGCGTCCCGCTCCAGGGAACGGCGGCAGCGGTCGAGAGCTGCCACGGGAGTGCGCGTGGAAGGGGTGCTCGCAGCAGGACCGTGCCAGTGCCCAGACCCAGCAGGACGGCCTTCGCGACCGGGGAGGTGCGCTGATCGGCGCTGGCGCTCGAATCCGCCTGGCACAGATGGTGTTCTTCGGCGGTGCCGTCGGAGACGGGAGAGCCGGCTCCCGCCGACGCCGATCCGGCAACGGCGGTGGTCCCGTTGGTCTCCGCCGCCGCAGCGGTGTCCATGGCGCCGGCGGCGCAGAGGAAGTGGGCGACGAACAGCAGCGGCAGCAGCACGGCCCATGTTCGGGGTCGCCACCGCCGCCTCGGGATCATCGCCAACACGGCACAAACCCTACCCAAAGAGTCCGGCGACGACGGCCGCGAGGACGCGCCGGTGTGCCACTGACGCGTCCTCTGTCCATGCCACCGAGCGTGGGTGCCTGTCAGTCCGCGGTGGTGTGTCCCACACCGCGGCCCGGCCGGTCAGTCCACCGGTGAGGCAGCGGGTTCACCAGGCTTGGATGCGGCCGTAATCTTGCCGGTCCGGCCGATCAGCCCCACGCTCAGCGCGCACACCGCTCCCAGCGCCGCCAGGGCGAGCCAGGGAGCCGTGGTGGAGACCGGCGGATCGAGTTCCAGCCCCGCTCCGACGAGGAGGTTGCCCAGCGTGATGCCGATTCCGGAGACGGTGTTGTAGAGGCCGTAGTGGGTGGCGACCAGCCGGTCTCCGGACAGCCGGACCACCGTGTCCATCTCGAAGGGATAGACGAGCGCCGTGCCGAGGCTGAGCAGGACGACGGTGAGCATCGCAGGCGCCACGATGAGCGCGGCGACGGCCAGGGGCGGCGCCGTTGAATCGCGTACGGCTCCGGTGACGGGCGGCATCGCGAGAATGGGCAGGAAGGCCAGGGCCATGACGGCAAGGCCGCGCGGGAGCGCCTGCGCGGCGTCCCAGCGGCGTTTGGCCCAGTCGGTGATGCGGACCTGTCCGATGATCGCGACCAGTGCCGAGACCCCGAACAGGGCCGCGACCGCCGCGCTTCCGCTGTCCGAACCCAGGCCCACCGCTGCGACGGAGTCCTGGACCGCCAACGGGATCGCCAGGTACACCTGGAAGTTCAGCACGTAGGACCCGGCCATGGCGACGGTGAACACGACGAAGCCCCGGTTGGCCAGGACTGTGCGCCAGTCCTCCAACACACCGAGGACGCCTGCACGCTGCTGGACGGACGGGGCGCGCCGGGCGGGTAGAGCTCGGGCCTGGAGCACGGTCAGGGCCAGGAACAACGCCGCGGCGACGCTCGCCACCACGGAGAAATCCACGGCGATGAGCGCCATGCCGATCAGCGGTCCGATGAGGATGCCGGTCTGGTAGAAGACGTTGAACAGGGCGAAGGCCTCGACGCGCCGATCGCCGGCGTCCTGGGCCAGATAGGCGCGCACAGCCGGGTTGAACAGCGCCCCGGCGAAGCCGGTCGCGGCCGAGGCGAGCAGTAGTACCGGGAGGGAGTCGGCGAAGCCGAGTGCCGCGAAGCCCACGGTGCGCAGGGCGCAGCCGGCCAGGATCGCTGGTTTGTAGCCGAGCCGGTCGGCGATGCTACCGCCGACGAGGAACATGCCCTGCTGGGTGAGGTTGCGCATGCCCAGAACGAGCCCGACGGTCCACACGGCCATACCCACGCTGTCGGTGAGGTGGAAGGCGAGGTAGGGCATGAGCATGTAGAAGCCGGTGTTGATGGTCAGCTGGTTGACCATCAACAGCTTCACACTGCGGTCGAATCCCCGCAGGCGCCTCCAGGTCTCGATCATCGCCGTCCCTCCAACGCCATGGCCGCGTCGGCGCCGTGCCGACGCGGATCGGTGACCCGGGTGCAGCGGGTCCAGCGGGTTACGGCGCGTTCGCGCGGATGGGCGATCTCGTCGGGATCGTCGAGAACCGGCCGTCCGAGCAGACCGTGCGCGACGCAGTAGTCGTCGTTGAAGACGGTGTCGAAGTAGCGCTGGGGTCCGTCGGGGAAGACCGCGACGATGCGCTCGGTCGCCGGTCGGGTGCGCGAGAGCCAGCGGGCCACCGTGGCGACCGCGCCGACGCTCCATCCTCCGCTGGTGTAGTGGGAGGCCGTCAGGGCGCGGACGCCTTGCACGGCCTGGGCGGCGTCCACCCAGTGCACCTCGTTGAAGGCGGCGTAGTCGACGTTGCGGGGGTGGATGCTGCTGCCGAGGCCGCGCATCAGCCGCTCCCCGGCGGGCTGGCCGAAGATGGTGGAGCCGACCGTGTCGACGCCCACCACCCTGAGATCGGGGAGGAACCGGCGCAGAGCCCGTGAGACCCCGGCCGAATGGCCACCGGTCCCTACGCTGGTCACCAGGGTGTCGATCCGGCCCATCTGGGCGATGAGCTCGTGGGCGAGCGAGGTGTAGGCCCCGACGTTGTCGGGGTTGTTGTACTGGTCGGGGCAGTAGGCGCCGGGCTCGTCCGCGAGGAGTTCCCGTACGCGGTCCCGCCGGGTCTGCTGCCATCCGCCGCTGGGGTGCGGCTCGGTGACGGTGTGCACGGTCGCGCCGTAGGCGGTGAGCAGCCGTTGCATCAGCGGCTCCATCCCCGGATCGGTGACCAGCGCCACCGGGTGCCCGTAGGTGATCCCGGCCAGGGCGAGTCCCAGGCCGAGGGTTCCGCTGGTGGATTCCACGATCATCGCCTTCGGTGCGAGCTGTCCGCGTTGGCGGGCGCGATCGACCATGTACAGCGCGGGCCGGTCCTTGATACCGCCGGGGTTGTGGCCTTCGAGCTTGGCCCAGAAGCCCTGTCCAGTACCGCAGAATGGTTCTCCGATCCACAGCAGTGGCGTGTTGCCGACGACTCCGGCCAGTGTGTGCTGGGCCATCGCGGTCGGGGTGGCCAGCAGGCGGCCGGGACTGGTTTCGGGCATGGCCTCGCCCAGGGTGTTGGTCTGCACGGATCTCTCCCACCCGCTGCGTCACAGCGGGATACGTGAACCATCGGGACGCGCGCCTCGAAGGCGCCGCGGCCCGCCGTGTCCGCGCCCGGCAGGAGGCCGCGACGCGAAGACGGTGAAGGACGGATGAGGTCCTGTTCGGGCCGACGTGATCGGCCGGAACAGAAGAAGGTCCTTCTAGACTCGCCAGACACAGAGTGAGAGCAGGAGCCGGGCGGCGTTTCGCCGCCGAATCCGCCGCTCTGCGACGTGTCGTCGGAGATGGCCGCGCGGCGGAGGACACCACAGCACGGCGGTGGACGCCATACCCGTGTCGAACAGCAGCAGCCACAGCTTCGCGGTGGAACCGCGCTGGTCGGCGGTGGAACCGGCAGTGCTGTCGTGGGCGTGGTGCTCTCCCACGAAATGCTTGTGAGGGGCGGCGGAGGTGGAAACGGCACCCCTGTCCGGCTTCTCGGCCGCCGCGTGGACCGCAGGGGAAACCGACGGCGCCTCCACCGTGTCAGCCGCATGCCCAGCCAAGCACAGCACGTGTGCGACGGCAACGAACGACAGCAGCAGAAGGGGCCACAGCCCCCGCCGCTCCACGATCGCCGCCTTTTCCACGCGCACACACGAAGACTACTTAAAGTAACCACATGGTTGCGTCAGGGTTGCGATCGGAATCGGAGTGAGCTGCGTCACTGGGCTGTGGTTTGGCGTGTTCATCTGTCCGTGGTGCGGTCGGTGCCGATCGCGGAACCGACCTACGAGTGCCGTCGAGGAAAGCCGTCCACGGCTCAACGGCGACGACGTTCGGTCAGCGGTCCGCATCGCGGAGCCGACCCACCGGTCCCCTTCTGCTCCTCCCCTCCTCTCTCCGGTGTTCGACCAGAGGAGGGGAGGGACAGGGGGCCACCGGGAGAACCTGCTGCTCGTCGTACTACTGGCGCTCGTGCCTGCTGCGGCCAACATGCTGGGCGGACTCGTCGCCGTGGCCCTGTGGGTTGACCGTCAGCGCCTCACGACGAACGGGGCGGGACGGCCACCGGCTTCCCGTGCCGCGGCCTCATGGTCGGCCAACCGCTGGAGATAGGCGTTGTAGGAGTTCAGTTCTGCGTCTCCGTCACGCTCGGCCTGGCGGTCCTTGCGCCGGGCGAGCCGGTCATCGGAACGCATCCACAGCACGGCGAGCACAAGCATCACCACGATGGTGGGGATGTCACCGAACACCCAGGTGAGGCCGCCCGCCCAGAGTTGGTCATCGATGACGTCCACGTTCCACGACGGAGGCGGGGAGGCGAAGAAGCGCACGATGGGACCCGGGGACATCATCATCGCGATCGCGAAGAAGGCGTGGAAGGGTAGCCCGGCCATCATGAGCATCATCCGAATCAGGTGGTTCTTCGTCCCGGGCCACGGGTCCACCATCAACACCGGCCCGAAGAAGATGATCCCGGTGACGAGGAAGTGCAGCAGCATGAAGTAGTGCCCCCACACGCTGCTCATGAGGGTGTCGAAGATCGGAGTGAAGTAGATGCCGTAGAGGCTGAAGACGAACAGCGACAGGGTGAACACCGGGTGCGCGCCCACCTTGGCGATCGGGCTGTGCAGCAGCCACACCAGTGCGCGCCGCGGCGCCGCCCGCTTCCCCTTGCCAGCGGGCAGCGTCCTGAGCATGAGGGTCACGGGTGCGCCCATCAGCAGGAAGACCGGCGCGAGCATGGTCAGGATCATGTGCTGGAACATGTGGACGCTGAACATCGCCATGCCGTAGCCCTCGATGCCGGTGGCCGTCACCCACAGCACCAGGGCCACCCCCACCAACCAGCTCACGGTACGGCCGATCGGCCAGGGGATGTCGCGCTGCCACAGGCGGACCAGGCCGACCGCGTACAGGCCGGCGAGCAGGGCGCACAGGATCGGGAAGATCGCATAGGGCTGTGGATGCCAGGCGAGCAGTCCCTCCAGGGTGGGCGGTTCCACGGGCACCCACATCGGACCGGTCATCCCGTGGTCCATGCTCATACTGTCGTTCACAGTTTCTCCAAGAGGGCAGAGAGGCTGGGACGTCGGAGCGCGCTTCGAAACGACTGGTGCACACCGCTGGCGCGTTCCGGCCCGCGCCGCGTACGTGCATGCCGATTCGTCTCGCGCGGTCCCGGCCCCGTTGGTCGGTACGTGGTGATGGGTACGCGCCCAATCGCATCGGCGGTATCGGGCGGCCGCTTCTACAGCAGCGTCGTCCAGTAGGTCCAGAAAGCCTGGGTGATGGCCGCGATGATCGCCAGGGCCCACAGGGTGAGCACCACGGTGTGGTTGCGGGCGAGCACGTCGATCGGCCGGTGCAGAGCGGTTGGTAGGGGGACGTGGCCGGAGCGCAGGTTGTGCAGGGTGACGTACCAGAAGAGCGGGATGGTCACCGCCCACACGACCATGCAGTAGGGGCACAGCGCGCTGATCCGGTACAGGCTCTGGAAGATGAGCCAGTGCACGAAGCCCACCCCGAACAGGGTGCCTGCCTGGAGCCCGAGCCAGAACCAGCGGTCGAAGCGGGCTCCGGCGATCAGTGCCATACCGATGGTGGTCACGATGGCGAAGCCGGCGACGCCGATGATCGGGTTGGGTATCCCGAAGGCCGCGGCCTGGGGGGTGTCCATCACGGTGCCGCAGGAGAGCACGGGGTTGATGCTGCACGAGGGCACGTGGTCGGGGTCGTCCAGGACGCGGATCTTCTCGACCAGCAGTGCCATGGCCGCGACGAGCCCGATCGCGCCGCCGACAGCCAGAAGCCAGGGCAGAGCGCGGCTGATGACGGGAACCCCGGCGCCCGGGGCGGTATCGTCGGTCTCCTGGAGCACGGGTGCGGTGCTCATGCTCCCAGCTCCATGTCGATCATCGACGACAGCGTCTCGTAGTTGGGCATCGACGCGGTCTGGCGGCCGTTGACGAAGATCGTCGGGGTGCCCTGGACGCCCAGTTGGACGCCGTCGGCGAAGTCGTCGCGCACACGCTCCAGGGTGGCGGGGTCCTCCATGGTGACGGTGAACTCGTCCACGTCGAGGCCGAGCTCCTCGGCGAAGCCGACGAACACCTCGGCCTTGGATTCCTGGGACTCGCCCCACTCGGGCTGGGTCTCGTACATCCTGACGTACATCTCCTCCAGCGCGCCCTGCTCGGCCGCGGCCTCCACAGCGGTGGCGGCGGCCTCGGAGTTGGTGTGGCCGGGCAGGGGGAGGTAGCGGATGACGAGGTTGATCCGCCCCTCGTAGTCGGCGCGCAGCTTCTCCATGACGGGGAACTGGGCGCGGCAGGCCTCGCACTCGAAGTCGAGGAACTCCACCACCGTCACCTCGGAGTTCTCGGCTCGGGACAGGTAGTGGCTGTTCTCGCGCACCAACAGGTCCTCAGGCGCGAGGGCAGGAGACGGAGCGGCGGCGTTGGAGGCGCCCTCGGGAGCGGCTGGGCCTCGGTTGGCGCTGTAGGCGAAGATGCCGAGGGAGAGCACGGCACCGGTGAGCAGGACAAGGGTGACAGCGAGATTTCTGGTCATGTCACATCCAGACTTGAGCGGGTCGGCCGCGAAAGGTCCGTGTCCGCGCGCTTAACCGCCATGTCCGACAGGTCTTCGGTCGGTAGGCGGAGCACGACGGCGGTCGGGCCAGGGCACAGGGAAGAAGGCCGTACACGGGCGTGCGCGTCAGCGCCGAAGCCCGTGAAAGAGGATTCGGCCTATACCCGCTGGATGCACAAGGAGAGGAGTAGCGGTGGCCCGCTGCGCGTGGTGATGAGGGGGCGGCGGGTGAGCCATGGGCCCGGGCGCGGGGGTGCCAGCCAGAACGTGGCGACGACAACCATGCCGAAGATGAGAAGTATGAGCATCTCTGCCGCGGTGAGGCGCAGATCGACGCTGACGTCACCTTCGGTGGCGCAGACGGACCGACCGTCCTCATCCAGACCGTGCAGTGCCACACTGCTGGCCGTTGCGCCCGTCGTCTGGACAGCAGCGGGTGCCGAGCCGACCTCGGCCGTGGTGTCGGCCGTGGCGAGGGCGACGTGGCAGACCGAGCAGAGGAAATGGCCGAACACCAGCACCGAGAGCAGCAGGACCCGCATGGGGGTCCGCTGTCGTCGCGTACTGGTCACCTCGGCCACGAGTCGAACAATACCCAGGTCACCGCGTGACCGTGGTCAGACCCCGCTTTTCTCGTCAAGGGCTGCGCACTTGTTCGAAGAGGCGGTACTCCCCGTCCTTCTCTGTCCGGGTTATGGCTATCGGGAGCTGGGATGCTCGGATCCACCGGTACGTGACGGGCCCGGGCGGGGTGGGCCTACAGTCCGAAGGCGCCTCCTTCGATGAGGATGACGATGCCCAGGACGATGAGGACCAGGGGCAGCAGGATGTGCCCCCAACGGCTGAGTGCGCGGGCGATGGGGGCGCGGGTGGCCAGGAACTTGCCGACCGCGCACAGCACACCGACCAGGACGAGGAAGACCGCGGCGTAGACGGCCAGGCTGGCGTAGCCTACGGTGACGAAAACGGGGACGTAGACGCCGATGTTGTCGCCGCCGTTGGCGAAGGTGACGGTGGCGACGGTGAGCAGGGCCGGGCCGCCGTTGCTGTCGGGGGCGTCATCGTCGTCATCGCCGCGCCACAGTTTCCAGGCCGCGCGCAGGCCCAGTAGCAGCGGCAGTAGCCCGAAGTAGGCGCGCACCGCTTCGGGCAGGAAGGTCGCGCCGAGGGTGGCGGCCAGCGCGGCGGCCAGGATCGCGGCGAAGCCCAGGTACTGCCCGGCCACGATTCGAGCGGTGGCCCCGCGGTGCCCGGCACCTTGGGCGAAGAACAGCGCGAGAACCACGATGTCGTCGATGTTGGTGACGGCGAACAGGCCGACGGCCTGGGCGATGGTGGTCAGCTCCACGGGTCAGGGTCCTTGCCCGGCGGTGCCGATTCGGGCTGGCGGGCGGCGGTGAGCACGAGGAGCACCGCGCCGCCGACGATGAGGGCGTCGGCGAGGTTGAAGGTGGGCCACCAGCCGGTGTGCAGGAAGTCGGTGACCACGCCGTCCAGGCTGCGGTCGATGAGGTTGGCCAGCGCACCTCCCAGCACCCCGGTCAGGCCGATGCGGCCCACGAGCGGGGTGGTGGGAGCGGTGCGCCAGGTATAGGCGGCCACGGCGGCGGTGATGAGCCCGGTGACTGCCACGATGGTCCAGGCTGGCAGGGTCGCGCCCAGGCTGAAGGCGACGCCGGGGTTGTAGGTCAGGCGCAACTCCATCAGCCCCAACAGATGCGGTCCGGGCCCGCCGGTGAGCCGGTGCTCGGCCAGGGCCTTCAGGGCCAGGTCGGCTGCTGCGAGCGCGGCTGCGGCGGCCAGCACGCCCCAACGGGAGAGCGTGCTGACCGTGGCCGGTGTCGTCGGCGTCACGCCCCGGCCTCCACGCTCTCGCGCGGTGTGGCGGTGGCGGGGCCGCCGGGGGTCAGAGCCAGCTTGCGGGTGCGTCCGGCGCGGATGCCGTTGCCGATGACCACGACCTCGGCGACCTCGTGGACCAGGACGACCGCGGCCAGGCCCAGGATGCCGAACAGGGCCAGGGGCATCAGGCCGATGATGATGGCCAACGACAGCCCCACGCTCTGCCACATGATGGCGCGGGAGCGGCGGGCGTGGCCCAGGACCTGGGGCAGGTGGCGCAGGTCCTCGCCCATCAGGGCGACGTCGGCGGTCTCGATGGCCACGTCGGTGCCCATGGCGCCCATGGCGATCCCCAGGTCGGCCGTGGCCAGGGCGGGCGCGTCGTTGACGCCGTCACCGACCATCGCCACCGGGCCGTGTTCGCGGAGTTGGCAGACGATGCGGGACTTGTCCTCGGGGCGCAGGTCGGCGTGCACGTCGCCCGCGTCGATGCCCGCCTGGGCGGCCAGGGCGGCGGCGGTGGCGTGGTTGTCGCCGGTGAGCATCGCCACCCGGTAGCCCGCACCGCGCAGGGAGGCCACGACCTCACCCGCTTCGGGGCGCAGCTCGTCGCGCACCGCGATGGCGCCCAGCAGCGCGCCGTCCTCTTCGACCAGGACGGCGGTGGCACCCGCGTGCTGCATCCGCTGCACATCCTCGGCCAGGGGGCCTGGGTCGATCCAGCCCGGTCGGCCCAACCGCACGCTGCGCCCGTCCAGGGTGCCGGTGAGCCCTGCGCCGGTGACCGCCTCGACGTCCTCGATACGTTCGGGTGCGGGGGCGGCGGCCAAGATGGCGCGGGCCAGGGGGTGTTCGCTGCGCTCCTCCAGCGCGGCGGCCACCGCCAGTACCTGCTCGGCGGTGTGGCCGGGGGCGGGGGCGGTCTCGATGACGGCCGGCCGGTTGCGGGTCAGGGTGCCGGTCTTGTCCAGGGCCACGGTGCGGATGCGGCCCATGGCCTCCAGGGCGGCTCCGCCCTTGACCAGGGTGCCGTGCTTGGAGGCGGCGCCGATCGCGACCACGACGGTCACGGGCACGGAGATGGCCAGCGCGCACGGGGAGGCGGCCACCAGCACGACCAGGGCGCGTTCGATCCAGGTCAGCGGGTCACCGAACAGGGATCCCAGGGCGGCGATGAGCACGGCGGCGACCATCACCCCGGGCACCAGGGGCCTGGCGACCTTGTCCGCCAGGCGCTGTGCGGCGCCCTTGCGGGACTGCTCGGCCTCCACGATGGACACGATGCGGGCCAGGGAGTTGTCGGCGGCCGTGGTGGTCACCCTCACTTCCAGCACGCCGGTGCCGTTGATGGACCCGGCGAACACCTCGTCTCCCGGCGCGGCCTCGACGGGCACCGACTCGCCGGTGATGGCGGAGGTGTCCAGGCTGGTGTGCCCGGAGGCGAGGACGCCGTCAGTGGCCAGGCGCTCGCCGGGGCGCACCACCAGGGTGTCGCCCACGACCAGTTCGGCCGGGTCGACGGTGCGCTCCACACCGTCGCGCAGCACCCGGGCCTGGTCGGGGACCAGGTCCAGCAGGGCGCGCAGGCCGCGCCGGGTGCGGGCCACGGAGTACTCCTCCAGCCCTTCGGCGATGGTGTAGAGCACCGCCAGCATCGCGGCCTCGCCCACCTCGCCCAAAAGCACGGCGCCGACGGCGGCGATGGTCATCAGCGTGCCCACGCCGATCCTGCCCTTGGCCAGACGGCGCACGGTGCCGGGCACGAACGTCCAGGCCGCGACGGCCAGGGCGGCGGCCTTGAACACCAAGCCCACCAGGTCGGGGGCACCGACCCAGCCCGCGCCGTAACCGGCCAGCAGCAGCGCCGCGGCGACGGCGGCGAAGCGGATCTCACCGACCTGCCACAGCGTTTCCGGCTCGTGCTCTTGGGCCTCTTCTCCTGTGCGGGGCTCGTCGCCGCCGCATCCGCACGCGTCACTCACCGCGCACCTCCATCGTCGTCGTGGTCTGGCTGTCGGTTCCGTAGTTGGGGCACAGCGCGACCGCCTGACCGGTCGCGGCCAGCAGGATCTCGGCTGAGGCCAGCAGGTCCAGCAGTTCGGGGCGGGCCAGGGAGTAGAACACCTGCCTCCCCTCGGGCCGACCGTCCACCAAGTGGCAGTCGCGCAGGCACGCCACGTGCTTGGAGACCGTGGACTGGGCCAGCCCCAACTGGGACACCAGGTCGGCCACCCGCGCCTCGCCCTGGGCCAGACGGCGCACGATGGCCAGCCGGGTGCCGTCGGAGAGGCTGTGGAAGAGGGCTTCGGCGGCGCCCACGCCCTCGGTTGTGGCGAGGCACTCATCCGTGCTATTCATCGTCATAAGACGATCATATCCTAAAATAGCGATGATGGAAGGTGTGGGCATGCTCATGAACCGCGTGGAGTCGGCGCTGATCGACTCACCGCCCCGGCGGCTGCTCCAGCACTACGAGGCCAACCTGCTCATCAAGCTGGGCGGGCGCACCCCCGGCGCCCGGGTCGCCGAGCTGGGATGCGGACCCGGATACGGCACCAAACTCATCCTGGACACCTTCGGTGCCGCCTCCGTGGACGCCGTGGACCTGGATCCGGCCATGTTGGTCAGGGCCCGGCGGCGGTTGGAACGCCACGGGGAGCGCGTCTACCTGACCCGGGGCTCGGCTACCGACCTGGCCGCCGCCTTCGCCCCCATTGGTGGCGGCAAGGACGCCTCCTACGACGCGGTGTTCGACTTCGCGATCATCCATCACATCCCGAACTGGCGCGACGCCCTGGCCGAGGTCGCCCGCGTCCTGACGCCCGGCGGCCGGTTCTTCTTCGACGAGGTCACCGCCACCGCCCTGGCGCGTCCCACCTACCAGGCCCTGTTCGACCACCCCACGGCTGACCGGTTCAGCGCGGGTGAGTTCCTCGCCGAACTGCCCCGCCACGGGTTGCAGATCGGCACCGCCTGGCGCACCCGCATCGGCGGCGACTACCTCCTGGGCGTCGCCACCCGGATCTGAGTACTGTCCGCCCCACCTGAACGGAGACCCCCGTGGTCGTGACCGCACTCGTCCTCTATCTGCTCGGCCTGGCCCTGGCCTTCGGCGTGCGCACCCTGGCCGCGTGGCGGCGCACCGGCGACACCGGATTCCGCCGCCCGGACACCACCGCCTTCACCGCCCCCTGGTGGGGGAGCGTGCTCTTCGCCGGCGCGCTCGCCTTGGGCCTGGCCGCACCCGTGGCCGCCCTGTTCGACCTGGCCACGGCGAGCCCGCCCCGGAGTGTGGGAGCCATTGGTTTGGCCCTGATGCTGCTCGGCCTGGTTCTGGTGCTCGTCTCCCAGGGCGCGATGGGGACTTCCTGGCGCATCGGCGTGGACGAGGACGAGCGCACGGAGCTGGTCACCCGCGGCGTCTTCGCGCTCGTGCGCAACCCGGTCTTCACCGGCATGGGGGTACTACTGTTCGGGCAGGCGCTCGCCGTTCCCTCGGCGCTGTCGGTGGCGGCTCTGGTGGTGTTCGTCGCCGCCGTGCAGGTGCAGGTCCGAGCCATCGAGGAGCCCTACCTGCTGCGCACCCACGACACCGCCTACCGCTCCTACGCCGCCCGCACCGGACGTTTCGTCCCCGTACTCGGACGCCTGCTATCCACTCCTGGCCACCCGTAGGAGGCTGGTCCGGATACTGGACGCCGCTTGATCGACGGCCGACAGGGGCGAGGGTCGGGGTTGACCTTCAAGTCGACTCGAAGGTCTACCTTGGGCGCATGGTGTTGATGCGTGTCTCTGAGCTGGCCGAACGCTCCGGCGTTCCGGCCTCGACCCTGCGCTACTGCGAGGAGCGCGGCCTGCTTCCGGCCCAGCGTTCTCCGGCCGGGTACCGCCTCTACGACCAGCGGGCGCTGGAGCGGTTGGCGTTCATCACGGCCGCGAAACAGCTCGGTCTGGACCTGGACGAGATCGGTGAGCTCACCGCGATCTGAGCCGACCACCACTGCGCACAGGTCAAGGCCAGCCTGAAACCACGTATTGCCGACTGACTCGCCGAGGCCGACCGGAAGAGCGCGGCGCTGGAGGAGTTCCGGAACCTGATCAGTAACGCGCTGCGGAGCCTGGCGCAGTTACCCGACCGTGAGACCCCCTGCGACCCCAGCTGCTCCTTCCTCACCATGAACCCGTCCGCGCCGGTAGAGCCCACCCCACGGAAACACCCGGCGCTCGCGGCGGTCACCGAGGCGCCGTCGTGTTCGCTGGACGGAGCCGACTACCAGCAAAGGATCGACCGCTGGCGTCTGATGCTTCAGGACGCGCGCCAGACCTTCGGTCCCCAGGGGTGTACCTGGAGTCTTCCTTTGGACCAGGCGGGTCCCTTGGCCGAGTTGGCCGCGGCCGAACGCCAGTGCTGTTCTTTCCTGCGCCTGCGCCTGGACTTCACCGCACAGCGGGTGCGCCTGCACGTGAGCGCGGACCCCCGTCGCCTTCCCGAACCCGGCAGCCGCGCCGAACAGGCTGCCCGCCTGCTCGGCGCCTTCAACGACGCCCCCGTCGGCGTCGCGAAGGAGCAGTAGATGTCACTCGCCGAACGGCTCCAGGGCCTACTGGTCGCTGCCTCCGCTCTGGCCGGACTGGGCCTGGGGTTGGTGCTGCCAGTCGGAGAGGTGGCAGGCCACCTGGTGCTGCCCGCCCTGCTGGTGATGCTCACCGCCGTGTTCGTGCAGATGAACGCCGCCCACGTCGGCGAGGTTCGCCTGGCCAAGACCCTGGTCGCCACCAGCTTGGCCCTGAACTTCACGAACGGCGCTGATCGGGGACCATCGTCCCGCATGTCTATCTGACGTGCGTTTCCTCGCTCTCGGGCCTGCTGCCACCGCTCTTCTCACACTTGCTCTTTATACACCCGGGGGGTATATGTGAAGGAAGAGCGCCCCCCGGCTATGGGGGTATCGAGCCACAAGTAGGGGAGTAGCTCATGGCCGCCGTGTGGAATCGCAAGGTGCTGGTACGCGTCGCCGGGGCCGCCGCGCTCAGGGTGGCTCAGGAGGTCGTTACCGTCGAGCAGAGGCGCGCCGCGGCGCCGGGAGCGAACTCAGAGGGTGGTGCGACCCCTGCGGCTTTGGGTGCTCTTGCCTGCCTGATCGGATGCTTGACCCGGCTGGCTGAACAGGGGCAGCCCACCCTGGAAGGGCCGCCCCCGCCCTGAGCTGTCACCGTCCGGCGTATTCCGTGGGGTCGGCGTCCCACAGGGCGCCG
This sequence comes from Nocardiopsis synnemataformans, assembly GCF_965343085.1. NCBI lineage: Bacteria > Bacillati > Actinomycetota > Actinomycetes > Streptosporangiales > Nocardiopsidaceae > Nocardiopsis > Nocardiopsis synnemataformans. Next base: position 30,784 of record NZ_CBDRFA010000007.1, read on the forward strand.
CAGGAGTCACAGCACAGGTAGTACAGCTGCCCTTCGTGCTCTCGTGCGAGGTCGTTCTCCTCGGCTTCGGCTTTGACGACCATCGTGCCGCGCATGACCGGGCACTCGGCGACTTCGGTTGATTCGAGGTGTTCGGTGTCCGGCTCGTGCCCGTGGCCGTGTCCGTGACACTGCTTCTCCTGCGCGTCCATGGGGGTCTCCCTCGTTCGATTGGCTTCTGGGCGGTGCGGCGCAGGTCCATGGCTTCACCGGCCGCCGTATCGCGCTCTTTTTCGAATATACCCCTAGGGGGTATTTGCAAAACCCTATGCCGTGTGGGGGAGGAAGGCAAGGGCAGGGGGAGAGCGGTTGTCGGTTTCCGGTCTGGTCATGGTTTCTTGACAGTTTCGGTAGCCTGTCACTCGTGCCCACAGCATCGCCGACGTCAATGACGCCGCTCTGGATCAGAGCGGTCCTCACCATGCTGTTGGCCCTGGGCGTCGTGGCCATCTCCCTGTGCCACCCCCACGCGGCCTCGGCCGCCGACGGCGTCGCGTCCCCGGTCGGATCCAGCCAAGCGGCTGAGCACGTGATGGGTTCCTCCGACACCGCGCACGGCCACGAGGACGACGCGTGCGATGACAGCGCGGACGTCCTGTCGGACCAGCGCGTGGGATCGCTGTCGGCGTCTGCGCTGCTGGGCTTCGGCGTCTTCGCGTTCGTGGGTCCGCTCCTGCCCTCGCCGCGCCGGGTCGTCGGTCACCGCGCCCCCTGGTACCACCGCGTCCTTCCGCTCGGAGGCACCAGGGCACTCGTGTCCCTGTGCGTGCGCCGGGTGTAGACCGGCCGACCCAGCACACCCGACCGAACGCGCAGGCGCGCGTTCGCCTGTCGTCCGCGCGATATCCCCGGTTCCCCGAACGGGTCCGGACCAGCCGTTCTCTGAACGGCTGCCCTCGCCGACCGTTCGGCGACCCGGCCTGATCAGCACGCCTCCGGCGCCCTCGCGCCGCCCCGACACCAGAGCGCTCCGCCGTGTCGGCCCCCATCGATCTTTCCCCCTTTTCTCCCGCGCTCCACGGGGCGCGGTACCCGACTCTGAGGTCTTCATGGAGAACAACCACCGCATCGCCGGGAACCGGATCGCCTCCGGCCTGGCCTTCGCGATCATCGGGAGCCTGCTCCTTCCCTCCGCCGTTGCCCACGCCGAACCCGAGCCCACCCGTGAGGAGGTCGAGGAGCAGATCGAGGAACTCCTCCAGGAGTCGAGCACCCTCGTGCAGGAGTACAACGAGGCGGAGGAGACCCTCGAAACCGCTGAGTACAAGGCCGAGGAACTGGACGAGCAGGTCGGCTCTGAGGAGGAGCGCTACGAGGAACTCCAGACGAAGGCGGCCCGGCTGGCCAGCGCCAGCTACCAGTCCAACGACCCCGACTCGGTGCGGACCTCGCTGTTCGTCGACAACCCCGCAGAGATCTACGAGCAGTCCGCCGACCTGTCCTACCTCTCCGAGTCGAGCAGGAGCGAACTGGAGGCCTTCGCCGAGAGCGACGCGCGCCTGATCGCCCTCAAGGGCGAGGCCGAGCTCGCCCGCGACGAGACCGCCGAACAGTTGGAGGAACTGGAGGAACAGAAGGACGAGGTGGACACCAGCCTCACCGAACAGGAGGAACTCCTGGCCTCGTTCGGCGGGGAGAACCCCGCCAACGCGGGTGAGACGGCCGCGGGGGGAGGCGACGCGCCCACCTACACCGGTTCGGCCTCAGGCAACGCTCGTGCCGCCATCGACTTCGCCTACGGCAAGATCGGTACTCCGTACCTGTGGGGCGGAACGGGTCCCAACGGCTACGACTGCTCCGGTCTGACGCAGGCCTCCTGGGGAGCCGCCGGGGTGAGCATCCCCCGGACCACCTACACCCAGTACGACATGCCCAACCAGGTCTCGTGGGAGAACATCCAGCCCGGCGACATCCTCTTCTTCTTCCCCGACCTGGGCCACAACGGCCTCTACGTGGGCAACGGCCTGATGGTCCACGCTCCCAGCAGCGGTAAGACCGTCTCAGAGGTGCGGCTCGCCGACTACTGGGCGCAGCACTTCGTCGGCGCCCGTCGTCCCTAACGGGCGTCGGCCGGACCGGGACAGGAGGAGAGAGGGTGGAACACGTTCACGCGGTCGTCGGCGTCTCCCTCCGGCTTCGTGGCGGACCGCGATCACCGAGGCCGCGAAGCCAGCGGAGACAGTGGTGTTACCCTGCGGTTATGTCGTTGTCCACGTCATCGCGCAGCCGTCGCGTGGGGCTCGCCTGGGTGCGGATCCTGTTGCTGGCGGCGCTGGTGCTGGGCGTGGGCGCCATGCACACGCTCGGCCATCCGCATGACGGCGAGCACGGTGGCGGCCAGGAGATGGCGGTCATGGTCGCGGGCCCGGAGCCGGGCCACTTCGCCGTCGACACCGATCCGCCTCCCATGGATCCCACGTTGATGTGCCTGGCGATCGTGGGTGTCGCGATCGCGCTGTTGGGCGTCGCCGCGGTGGCGTTCCACCGTTGGCCGCAGGCGCCGCAGCGCGCGGTGTGTCTGCTTCGCCGATCCATCCGGAACCTCTCTCCTCCACCCCGTGCCCTCTCTCTGACGCAGTTACAGGTGCTTCGCATATAGGAGGCCCGCGGACGGATGTCGACCGGCGGGTCCGGAAGCGACGCCTGTCCTGATGTGTGCCCCACAGCCGCTGCGCCGACGCGAGTTCGTCCGTGCGGCGGAATGACTACAGAGAGAGATGAATCGACCATGAGCGTGTACAAGCGTGCCTTCGCCCCGGCGGCCGTCGCCGTCGCGGCGACCATGTTCCTGGCCTCGTGCGGTGGGACCGACGACGAGTCGACGACCGCCGCGCCGGAGTCCTCCGAGCAGAGCGAGACCGAGTTCAACGACGCGGACGTCAGCTTCGCGCAGATGATGATCCCGCACCACGAGCAGGCCGTGGAGATGTCGGAGCTGGCCGAGGCCCGGGCCGGTGAGGACGTCCGCGGGCTGGCCGCGGAGATCGAGGCGGCCCAGGGCCCCGAGATCGACCAGATGACCGGCCTGTTGGAGTCGTGGGGCGAGGAGCCCATGGACGACATGGGCGGGATGGACCATGACGGCATGGACGGCATGATGTCCGAGGACCAGATGGCCGACCTGGAGCAGGCCGAGGGCGACGCCTTCGACACGATGTTCCTGGAGATGATGGTCCAGCACCACGAAGGTGCCATCACCATGGCCGAGACCGAGATCGAACAGGGCGTCAACCCCGAGGCCCAGGAGTTGGCGCAGGAGATCGTCGACGCGCAGCGGACCGAGATCGAGCAGATGAACGACATGCTCGGCACCGGCGGCGGTGATGGCGGCGAGGACCACGCGGAAACGTCCTCCGACGACGAGGACCACGGCGGGCACTGACCGACCCGTCACGGGTGCCGGGCGAACTGCTCGGCACCCGCTTCCGCGTTGGGCGATGTCTGGTGAGGGACGGGTACGGAAAAGTGAACACGAACAAGAGGCCTCGGCTGGCGGTCGCCGTCGGGGTGAGCGCGGGCCTGATCGCCGTGTCGGCCGGGTGTACGTCGGCGGATTCGGGTGGTGTGGGACAGGGCGGGGACACGGAGTCCGCCGTGGTGGGAGTCGAGTTGCCGACGGAGGTGTCGCACGTGCACGGGGTCGGGATCGATCCCGATACCGGTGACGTCCTGGTCGCTTCCCACGAGGGCCTCTACGTCCTGGCCGCTCCAGGGGGGCCGGGAGAGGAGTCGGTGGTGCCGGAACGGATCGGGCCGGGCGTCGACCTGATGGGCTTCTCGGTCGCCGAACCGGGCCGCTACGTGGCGAGCGGCCACCCCCATGAGGGTGTCGACATGCCGAACCCGGTGGGCCTGATCGAGTCCCGCGACGGCGGGGCGACCTGGCAGGCCCTGTCCAGAGCGGGGGAGTCGGACTTCCACGCCCTGGTCGCGACCGCCGAGCGCGTGGTCGGGTTCGACGGGAGCCTTCGTGCGACCGAGGACGGCAGCACGTGGAGCACGCTCGACGAGGACATCGAACCGTTCGCCCTGTCGATGGCCGATGACGGCCGAACCGTCGTGGCGACTACACAGGGCGGGCTGATGCGCTCGAGCGACGGCGGGGCGGCGTTCGCTCCCGTCGAAGGGGCACCGCCTCTGGCGTTGGTCGACTGGGTCCCGGACACGGAGGTCGTCTTCGGTGTCGCGCCGGACGGGGGAGTGCACCGCAGTGAGGACGCCGGTGCGACTTGGGAGTCGACCGGCCGCATCGAGGGAGAGGCGCAGGCACTCCATGCCGACGCCGAACAGCTCGTCGTGGTCGCCGACCACCGGGTGAGCAGGTCCACCGACGCCGGGGCCACCTTCCGTTCCTGGTGAGAGTTGGTCCTGGAAACGGCTGGGGCCCGTCGGTGTCACGTACGAAGCCGTGCGTGACGCCGGCAGGCCCCTCCACCCGGGCGTCCTACCAAGGCGGTCCGCGCCGAGCGGGTTCCGCAGGTCAGCTCGGGCGCCAGTCGAAGGGGAAGTGCTTGCTGGATCCACCCTGGTACGGGTGAGAGAAGTCGAAGCCGGTGGCGTGGTCATCCGCCACGACGCCCCAGGTGGCGACCTGTCCGGGGCCGACCTCGGCGCCTGGTGCGTTGACGAGCTGAACCCGCCGGGTGGGGTCGGCCGTTGGACCGGTGAGAGCGGTGGCGCCGACCCTGACCCGCCCGGGGATCTCCGCTTTCCAGTAGGCGAGGTCGGCGGCGGCCTCGAAGGTGATCGGGGCGTACTCGATCCCCCTCAGCTCGCTGATGAGAGAGCCGAATTGTCCCGGCCAGCCACCTTCGCGGCCTGTGAAGATCCTCTCCAGGTGGTCGCGCTGGGCCTCGTCCGCCTTGGAGTCGATGTAGAACATCAGCTTCATCGTGGCGTTGGGGTCGTCGATCCACATGTTCCCCTCGAACTCTCCGACGGCCACGACCCCCAGCCCGCTGAGGTCGATGTCGCCGTGGTGGCCCTCATGGACCTGCCAGGCGAGTGTGAAGAGGCAGTCCCCGTGGGTGGGCGCCTGCGCGAACGTGCAGGGGCAGGGCAGGGCGCAGCTACAGACGTCGAACCACTCGCCCCGGAGGTGCCAGTCAGCACTCGGCGTCGGGGACGAGACGGTGCTGTCGGACGGCGTGTCCTGCGAGACGATCCCGTCTGGCGACCGATCGTTGCCCGCGCGCATGAGCAGAGGCGTGGGCTGGGCCCCTTTCGTTGCGCCTTCGGAGTTTCCTCGTTCCATGCCGCAGTTGCAGGTACCTGCGCACATCGCCATCACTCCTTCATTCTCGAAAAATACCCATAGGGGGTATTTTTCCACCGTAGTTATACCCCTAGGGGGTAGTCAAGAGGTGGTTCCTTGTTCGGGCTCTTCGGCGGGTCAGGAGCGGACCAGGCGGGCGATGGCGGCGGAGGCCTCGTCGATCTTCTCCCCGGCCTCGGGGCCTCCGCGAGCGGCGGCATCGGCCACACAGCAGTGCATGTGCTCGTCGAGCAGTTCCAGGGCGAGCACCTGCAACGCCCGGGTGGCGGCGGAGACCTGGGTCAGCACGTCGATGCAGTACTTGTCGTCCTCGACCATGCGGGAGATGCCTCGGACCTGTCCCTCGACGCGGTTGAGCCGCTGGAGGTTGCGGGTCTTCCTGTCGCTGCTGGTGTCCATGTGCGCTCTCTCATCCTTGGTGTTGTGGCGTGTGCGGCGGTCGTCCGGTCTGACCTGGCACCGGGTGTGTGAGAGGGCCGATGCCCCGGACCGCGCGGGCGGACTCTCTGCGGTCGGCTACGGAGAGCAGGGGGTCGACCACGGTGCCGACTCCCGGGGCGCCGCCGAAGGCCACGGCGAGGCCCAGGCCGTGGAGCCCCAGCTTGGCGGGAGCGTTCGCCCTCGGGCCTTTCCTCGTGGCGGCCCTCTTGGGAACCGCGCGGGCTTGTGACGCTCGTGTGGCGAAGGGCCTCCGGGTCGGAGGCTCCGCCCAACAACCCAAGGGATGATATGCCCCCGTAGGGTATGTAAGTCTCATTCTGTGAGCCTGCTTCACTGCTTTGCATACCCCCTAGGGGTATGTTAGTACTGGAGGTGCGACCCGCCTTCGGGTCGCCAGCTCCTGAGGAGGACAACCATGAACGCCCCCCGCGACATCGTCATCGTCGGTGGTTCCCTGGCAGGTCTGCGTGCGGCCGAGACCCTGCGCAAGGAGGGGTTCGCGGGAACGCTCACCGTGATCGGTGAGGAGGACCGCCTCCCCTACAACCGCCCGCCCCTGTCCAAGGGGGTACTGACCGACGCGGACGGCCACGTCGACCACATCGAGCTACCCCGATCCGAGGGCCTGGACGCACGGTGGCTCCTGGGCGGCCGTGCGGTCGGCCTCGACCGCGCCGCCCGCGAGGTCCACGTGCAGGACGGAACATCTGTCCCCTACGACGGCCTGGTCATCGCCACGGGGGCGCGGCCTCGGGGCCTGCCCGGTCTGACGAACGGACTGGACGGTGTCCACGTCCTGCGCACCCTGGACGACGGGCTCGCGCTGCGGGCCGCGCTCGACGCCCGGCCCCGACGCGTCGCGGTACTGGGGGCGGGGTTGATCGGCTCGGAGGTCGCCGGAGCGGTCCGGACGCTGGGGATCGACGTGACACTCATCGACAGCTCGCCCCTACCGCTCGTCGCCGCTCTGGGGGGACCCGTCGCACGCTGGATCGCGCGGACCCACGCTTCCGCCGGAGTCGACGTCCGTTTCGGAACGGGGATCCGGACGGTTGAGGGCCGGGACGGCAGGGTCGCGCGGCTCCGTCTCACGGATGGGTCCGAGGTCGAGGCAGACCTCCTTCTCCTGGCCCTCGGAGTGGAACCGAACACCGGTTGGCTGGAGAGCTCGGGCCTCCCACTCGACGGCGGCGTGGTGACGACCGCCGCGCTGTTCGCCGAGGGAACGACCGACGTGGTGGCGGCAGGTGACGTCGCCCGATGGCCGCACCCGCTCTACGAAGGTCGCCCTGTACGCGTGGAGCACTGGGGGAACGCCGTGGAACAGGGTCGACATGCCGCAGTCAGCCTGCTGCGCGGCCCGGGGGAGGCGGGGACGTTCGAGCCTCTTCCGTCGTTCTGGTCACACGTCCATGGCGCGAAGTTGCAGATCCTCGGGCTCCTGGACCTGGCGGACGAGGCGAGACTGGTCCATGGCTCCGAGGAGAAGGGCCGCTTCGTCTACGCCTACGCCCGCCAAGGCCGTCTCGTCGGTGCCGTCGCCGTCGGTTCGGCCCGCCAACTCCTGAAGTACAAACCCGCCCTCACCGATCGGGCGCCGATCGACACCCTCGCCGCTGCCTAGATGTTCTGTCCTGAGAGGCAGGGGCAAGCGGCGCCCCGTCCGGAGAAACCCCGTCCTACAGTGCGAGGACGGGGTTTTTCCGTGAAAGACGCTTGTGGGCGGGCGTACCCCTCCTCAGTTGTCCGGCACCGGGGTGAGGTCATCACCCAGGACCGTCGCGATCGCGGCGGCGCGGGAGTGGTCGTCCAGTCGACGCGTCAGGTAGGCGCAGGCGTGGCCGTGCCGGATGGACCACCAGGCGGCTGAACCGCCGATCCCGCCCTTGGCGATCTTGGCCCGGTCGCGCAGCAGCCCCAGCGTCCAGGTCAGAGCGGTTCCGAATACCTCGTCGTGTCCGGTGACCTGCGGCGCGATGAACTCGGCGTGCAGAGGGGGGCCCAACAGTGCGCTCACCGGGCCGTCCGGATCGGTGAGGACGGAGAAGAACTCCGCCAGCCCGGACGCGGTCGCGTGCAGGTTGACTCCTCCGAAGACCGACTGCCGCCAGGGGCGGGAGTTGGCCCGGTCCACGTCCAGGGCGCCGGTGGGAGTCTCCAACCACGGCGCGGCGGGAAGCCGCCCGGGCCAGCCCGGATCGGCGTACTCCAGGTCGGCGACGCGGTGCAGCGCGTGTTCTGGCACCCCGAACCAGGCGTCCAGTCCCAACCCTGGTCGCACCACGTCGTTGAACACCTCGCCCAACGACGTTCGGGCCCCCGCACGCAGGACGCCGTCGATCAGGTGCCCGTAGGTGAGCGCGTGCTCGCCCAGCGACGTCCCGGGGGTGTACTCGGGCGCGGCCCCTGCCAGGCTTCCGCGCAGTCCGGTGTCGTCCAGCAGGTCCAGCCCCGCCGCCTGGGCGGGGAACCGGGGCTGGCCCGCCTGGTGGGTGAGCACGTGCCGCAGCGTGGTGTGCTCCTTGCCGTGGCGCCCGTACTCCTTCCAGTAGTCGGCGATCGGGGTGTCAAGAGCCAGCGCGCCGTCCCGGACTGCCACCAGGGCCGCGAGCGCGGCGAACGGCTTGGACACCGAGTAGGGCTGGACGAGCGTGTCGGACCGCCAGGGGCGTTCCCGTTCCGCGTCGGCCCACCCGCCGCTCAGCCGGACGACCTCGCGCCCCTGCCGCCAGACGGACAGGCCCGCGCCAGTCTCCCGACCGTCGTCCACCAGTTCCTGGAAGGTCCGGCGCACCGCCTCGAACCCGTCCGCGGTGAATCCCTCCACCTTCATGCCACCACTCCTCGCATCCATGGTCGTGTCTCCTTCGCTGGCAGTTGCACAGCCGTAGCCGGGCCGCTCCCTTCGGGCGGCCCGGCTACGACGCGCGGGTTCAGACACCGGTCTTCGTGGACTCCTCCTCGCCGGACCGGCTGTCGGTGGACTTCGCCGAACGCATCAGGGCCAGGCCCAGGACGGAGTCGAACGGGTAGGAGATGTTGACGATGCCTGAGGTCAGACCCGCCTCCTGTGACGCGGACATGGGGTTGTCTTCTGATGCGCGGTCCCGCTTCGCGGCGAGCCAAGGGGGTGATGTGAAGCTGGACCACGAGGGGTCGTCAGACGCTCGCGACCTGGTATCCGGCCTCGTCGACCGCGGCGCGGACTGACTCGTCGGTGAAGCCCGAGCCGCCGACCGTCACCCGGCCCTTGGCCAGGTCGACCGCCACGCCGGTGACTCCGGGGATCCTGCTGACCTCGGTGCTGACGGAGCTGACGCAGTGTCCGCAGGTCATTCCCTCGATCTGGTAGACCCGCGCGTCGGCGGCGACCGTGGTGACAGCGGGGGTGGCGTCAGTGGAACAGGTGCCGCACATGTTTCTCTCCCTGGTGGTTCGGATACCCCCTTGGGGTATCTGAGAACAAGATTTAGCATACCCCTGGGGGGGTAGTCAAGCGGCATGTCTCCAACGTGCCCGCCAGGGCTGTCCCGTGGGGCTTCGGCATCCTGCTTGGCCTGCGGTGACGTGCTCGGAGGCCGCCGGGGAGGCAGGTTCACCCCCGTGCGTCAGCTGCCGCGGAGAGCCAGGAGGGGGCCCGCGAGGGAGTCCCGCGAGGGAGTCCCACGAGGGAGCCGCCCGTGAGGTGGGCCTGACAGAGCACGAGCGCCGGTCACCGCCGTGGCGGTGACCGGCGCTCGTGCGTCGGCTGTTCTGGACGTCCCTAAACGCGAGCCGCATCGCGAGGAGTACCGGCTGCCCGAAGGACGGCGGCGGTGCTGGCCTCCGGGGTCAGGTCGAGCCGACGCAGCAGCTGCGCGTTCAGGGCGACCACGACCGTGGACAGCGACATCAGCACCGCGCCGACGGCCATCGGCAGCACGAACCCGACGGGGGCCAGCACGCCGGCCGCCAGCGGTACGGAGATCAGGTTGTACCCGGCCGCCCACCACAGGTTCTGCTGCATCTTGCGGTAACCGGCCCGGGAGAGCTCGATGACCGAGAGCACGGACCGGGGGTCGTCGCTGGCCAGGATCACCCCGGCCGAGGCGATCGCCACGTCGGTGCCCGCACCGATCGCCAGTCCGACGTCGGCCTGGGCCAGAGCGGGGGCGTCGTTGACGCCGTCCCCGACCATGACGACCTTGCGCCCCTGGTTCTGGAGCTCGGCGACCTTGGCCCCCTTGTCCTCGGGCCGCACCCCGGCGAAGACCTGGTCGATGCCCAGGTCGGCGGCGACGGCGTTGGCGACGGCCTCGGCGTCACCGGTGATCATCACGACCCTGATGTCCAGGGCGTGCAGGGCCTTCACAGCCTGCCTGGACTCCTCGCGGACCTCGTCGGCCAGCGCGAGCGCCCCGATGACCTCGCCGTCGGCCAGCACGTGCAGGATGATCGCGCCCTGGGCCTTCCAGGTCTGCGCGATGGCCGTCTCGGCGGCGCCGTTCGCCTCCAGCATGCCGGGTCCGCCCACGCTGATCCGCGTGCCCGCCACGGTTCCGGCCACACCCACGGCGGTGGACGCCCTGAAGTCGCTCGCCCTGGGAACGTCGACGCCCCGGTGGCGGGCGGCGGCCACGATGGCCTTGGCCAGGGGGTGCTCGCTGTCGGCCTCCACCGCGGCGGCCAGGGCCAGGACCTCGTCCTCGCCGAGCCCGTCACCGGGGGCGACGTGGGTGACGGTGGGCTCGCCCTTGGTCAGGGTGCCGGTCTTGTCGAACAGGACGGTGTCGGCGGTGCGCATGCTCTCCAGCGCCATGCGGTCCTTGACCAGCACGCCGCCCTTGGCCGCGCGTTCGGTGGCGATGGAGACCACCAGCGGAATGGCCAGCCCGAGGGCGTGGGGGCAGGCGATGACCAGGACGGTGATGGTGCGGATCAGGGCGTCCTCGGCCAATCCGAAGACCGACCAGGCGGCGAGGGTGATGCCCGCCGAGACCAGGGCGAACCAGAACAGCCAGGCGGCGGCCCTGTCCGCCAGTCGCTGCGCACGTGAGGAGGAGCTCTGTGCGTCGGCGACCAGCCGCTGGATGCCCGCGAGGGCGGTGTCCTCGCCGACCGCGGTGATCCGTACCCGCAGCGCCGTGTCCGTGGCGACGGTTCCGGCGACCACCTGGTCACCGGGGCCCCGGCTGACGGGGCGGGACTCACCGGTGATCATCGACTCGTCGACGTCGGCGGTGCCCTCGGTGATGCGCCCGTCGGCCGGAACCCGGCCGCCGGGGCGGACGATGACCGTGTCCCCCAGGGCCAGGTCGGCGGGGGCGACGGTGACGACCTCGTCGCCGACGATTCTTTCCGCCTCGTCGGGCAGCAGCGCGGCCAGGGACTCCAGGGCGGAGGAGGTCTGGGCCAGGGAGCGCATCTCGATCCAGTGGCCCAGGAGCATTATCACCACCAGCAGGGCCAGTTCCCACCAGAAGTCCAACTCGTGGGACAGGATGCCCAGGCTCGCGCCCCAGGAGGAGAAGAACGCCACGGTGATGGCCAGGGCGATCAGCAGCATCATGCCGGGCTTGAGCGCCCTGATCTCGCTGACCGCGCCGGTCAGGAAGGGCCAGCCGCCCCAGAGGTACATCACGGTGCCCAGTACCGGGGAGACCCAGGCCGCGCCGGGCACGTCCGGAACGGTGTAACCGAGGATGGACGCGAACATCATGCTCAGGCCGACCGTGGGCACCGCCATGGCCAGCATGACCCAGAACAGCCGCCGGAACTGCCCCACGTGGTCACCGTGCCCGCCGTGACCGCCGTGATCCGCGTGCTCTCCGTGGCCGGTGTGTCCACCATGGCCCGCGTGTTCTTCGTGGCTGGTGTGGTCTCCATGACCGGAGTGGCTGTCGTGGTTCGCGTGACTGCCGTGCCCCGCGTAGTCGCCGTGCCCCTCGGCGGAGTGGCCTTCCGCCTTCACAGGGGGCTCACCGGGACTCGTGCTGTGGTGCTCGTGGCTGGAGTGCGCGTTGTGGTCAGGGGGCGTCGTGTTCATGTCGCCCAACATATACCCCTGGGGGGTATATGGCAAGGATGCGTGTCGCGCGGGGGAAGGAAGCGGGGTGCGAGCCTGGGACGGGGTCACCTACGGACGCGGACGATTCCTCCGCCAAACAGGGCGATCGACAGAGTCGGATCTGCGTTGACTCAGTAGGCGCACGTGCCGTCGCCCGCCCGTTGCGGAGTCGGAAACCGCCAAACGCTCCCGGCTCAGATCAGCAGGAGCGCGTAGAGGTGGTGAAGTTGAAGGCAACTGGACGCGATGCCGCTGGACGCCACACCCGTGCTGCCCAACAACGCCGGACCTGCCACACGGTTGCTCGAAGGGGCGTCACCGAGCAGGGCCCGGACCCGTTCCAGGACGTGGGATTCCGCGAGCGCCAGGTGCCAGCCGGGTCGAGGACGCGGATTGGCCAGAGCCACCTGGGCGATGGTGTGGGCGACCAGTTCACGATCACCCGTCGCCGTCGCGGCGTCCTCGTCGGCCCAGCGCTCCAGCGCGAAGCGCAGCGACTGGTTGAGCGTCCTCAACGGAGGGAAGACCGCTGCGGCGAGGGCGCCTAGCGTGGTGTACACGTGGTGGTTGTGCCGCAGGTGGGAGTGCTCGTGACGGAAGACCACCTGCAGTTGCTCTCGTGAGAGGACGCGCAGGAGACCCTTGGATACCAGCACGCCGCCGTGGTGCCCGGGTACGGCCATGGCGATGGGTCGTTCCTGGCCGGTGATGCTGGTGACGTCGGTGCGTACCGTGCGTATGTCCCTCCACCAGCGGGCGCCCAGGCGACTGACCCCGAAGAGGCCGACGAACAACAAACCAAGGGCCATCAACCCGAAGTGGGTGGGGACGGGCCCGTGGTCGAGGAGGAGCCTGCCCTTCCCCGAGGACAGGACCGAACCCGTAGGCAGTAGACCCGCCACGAAGACCGCAGCCACCAGGAGCGTGGTGCTCAGCACGGCCAGGGCCGTGGTGACCGCTGAGATCACCAGGATCCGTGAGGCCCAGGACGGATGGATCGGCAGCGGGCGCCATCCGAGAATCAGGCTCAACACCATCAGGACGACGGCGGGGATGAAGGTTGGCCAAGTCACGGCTACTCCTGTTGTCGGTTCAGGAGCGTTCGGAGTGCCTCCTCCTCCGAAGCGCTGAGCCCGTGGACGAACTGGTTGAGGACGTTGGAGGGATCGCTGGCGACGCGCAGGTGGTCGAACATGCGCCCGGCGGCCAGTTCTGACTCGTCGACGAGCAGCCGGTAGAAGAAGGCCCTGCCCTGTTGGGAGCGCTCGACCATCTTCTTGTCCAGGAGACGGAACAGGACGGTGTTGACCGTGGTGTAGGCGGGGGTGCTCTCCAACCTCTCCCGCAGCTCTCCAGCGGAGAGGTAGCCCTCGGCACCCGCGAGAACGGCCAGCACCTCGGCCTCTAGCTGTCCGAGTTTTCTTCGTGACATCTCATCCTCGAACTTTTCCTTGTTCTCGTAGCAAACCCGGTATCTCCCGCAGGCGTTCCGTTGACCCGAGGGGCCACACCTTCTGCGAGCCGGTGCGCGGACCTCACTGCTTGAAGCCGATGTGCAGGTGGTCCTCGTGCACGGTGTCGGTGAAGGTCGCCCCGTTGGTCGTGCTCAGAGCCCACGGCCCGCCGACCTCCGTAGCGCCTTCCGCCAGTGCCATCTCCATCAGCCTACCCGCGGGTCCCTGGGGGCCCTCTTGGCGAAGGTCGGCGACGGTGATCCCGTCGATGGCCCAGATGTCGACGGCCCGCCCATTGGTGTGGTTGCTCACCGAGGAGCTGTCGAAGACGTTGACGGGGTGGCCGGTGGACAGGACCGCGACCGAGATGGTGTGATCCGCGGTGATGTCCAGCATCATCTGGAGAACCCGTTCGTCGATATCCCCGGCGAGCACGTCCCAGCGGGCGCTGCTGGGCAGGTCGATCTTCGACGAATCCAGGACCTGGGCGGCGACACCTTCGACAGCAACCCATTCCTGCTCGCTCCCGCTTTCGGGGGCCGGTGTCCCGGTCGGGTCCGCCTGTTCCGGTGCGGCCGGGTCGCTTCCTATAGAGGCGACCTCAGTCACCTCCCAGGCTTCCCCCCTGCGGTCCAGCCTCAGGTCGATGACGCGCGTGACGGAGGTCAGGGAGTCGTCGAGCAGGGTGGAGATCTCGGTGACGGCCATGATGGAGGCCTGATCGTCGGTCAGACCGCCCAACTGCGGGTAGACGACCTGGGCCGCCCCCGCGTGGCCGTCGCCGGGGAAGAGTCCGGCGTCGGTGACGGCTTCGGAGTCGAGCCCGGCCGCGGTCAACCGTTCACGGGCGGCATCGGCGGTGCCCTCTTCTGCCTCGTAGTTGAAGACGGTCTCCAGGAAGCGTACGGCGGAGCGCTTCACCCCGGGCGCGGGCTCTCCGTCGGCGACGTCGTAGGCCGACACCGAGGGCAGAGCGGGCGCCCCCGGTTCGTTGTCGGCGGAGGAGGAGCCCGTGCCGGAGGGGCCACCGCAGGCGACCAGGAGGGAACCGGTGGCCAACACCGCCAGCGCCTGCCACGTACGTGGAGCGAAGGTTCCACGAACCGGACGGAAAGTACGTGGCGGGCTCTTGTGGGTCATGAACTAGCTGTTCCTTTCGAGCGATCGGTGGCGATCGGTGAACGCGGGCTCGGCGACGAAGGTCTCGGTGGAGTGCCGGATCATGGCCACACCCTCATGCCAGGAGTCACGGACCACGGAGCGGTGATCGTCCAGGGCCTGGGCCAGGAGCCCGCCGATCTCGTCCACGCCGGCCGCGGCCGTGAGTATGGCGCTGCCGGAGAAACGCGGATTGATCTCGAACACGTAGGGCGTCCCCGATGCGTCCACGCGCAGTTGGACGTTGAGGGGGCCGTCGGCGTCGAGTGCGTGGGCGGCCTTGACGCACTCCTCGGTGACGACACTGTCGTGTCGGCTGATCGCATAGCGCGAGGAGCCGTTCTTGAAGACCACTTCCTTGGGAACGACCGCCTGGATCCGCCGGTCCCGCCAGGCCACCACCGACACTGAGAACTCCGGTCCGGTGACGTACTCCTGCACGATGATCTGGTCGGGCTCAGTAGCACTTCGGCCCATGGCTTCCTTGAGCTCGGAGGGGTCGCGCGCGAGGAAGACGCCCCGGCTTCCTCTTCCCCGGCGCGGCTTGCCGATCACGGGGAAGGCGAGATCCTCGGTTCCACGCGTGGCCAGGCGCGTCCGTGGTACGGACACCCCGGCCTCATCCAGGAACTCCATGAGAGTCAGCTTGTCCAGGCACCGGGTCACGAGGTCGGCGTGGGGGAGCAGGATCTGGATGCCGAGCCTGGCCAGCGCCCACACCGCGACCAGTTCCTCGTCGACCAGCGGCACGATCGCACGGATCCGTTCCGCGGCGCAGATCCGTGTGATCTCCGGAACGTACTCGGGGCTCTGCCCCGGTGGGACCACGTAGGCCTGGTCGGCGAGGTAGAGGCCGGTCGCCTCGGGATCGGTGTCCACCGCGACGACCCGGTACCCCGCGTCCCGCAGTCCCAGGATCTTGCCCGCCGTGCCCTCGGCCCCCGCCGCGGTCACCAGGATGCTCGCTCTGTCGCTTGGCATGTGATCGCCCTTTCCCCAGCCGTACCTGGCGGTACGCCATCCTCAACTACTACACTAGTGGTAGATGATTTGGTGTGCGCTGAACTGGCCAAATCCGGACATCGGGCCTATTGGGCGTGACTCCATTGCCCGCTTGGGCGTCGCGATCGGTCTACTATTACAAGTGTAGTAGTTTGGGGCCATGTCTGCCACCACGCCCACGGGGACGCCCCCGGTGTCGCTGCGCGTCATGGAGCTCAGCGATGTCCCGGTCGCGGTCCACCTGCACAGGACGAACCTGCCCACCGGCTTCTTCGTCGAACTCGGGGACCGCTTCCTGAGCCGCTACTACCGAACATTTCTCACCAGCCCCGCAGCCGTCGCTCTCGTCGCCGAGGTCGAGGGCCGGGCGGTCGGCTTCCTGGTGGGTTCCACGGACGAGGCGGTGCACCATCGCCACGTGATCGACCTCAGCCGGTGGGATCTCGCCCGGGCCGGAGTAACGGCCTTGCTCTTTCGGCCCGAGCTGACCGCCCGCTTCATGCGCACCAGGGCCCGGCGCTACCTCAAGGGCATTCGCCGCGCCCCCGAACGGGCCACCACCTCCCAGGAGGGACCGCGGGGAACCGTCCGAGCGGGGGTGCTCAGCCACATCGTGGTGGATTCCACCCTGCGGCGGGGCGGGGTCGGGGCGGTACTGGTCAAGGGATTCGCGAGCATCGCCCGAGTCCACGGCGTGAAGCGTCTGAGCCTCTACACGAGCCACGACAATCACGCCGCGCAGCGGTTCTACCAGCGCCTGGGCTGGCAATCGCACCCTTGGCAGACCGACATCGACGGAAAATCCTGGACGCCCTTCACCCTCGACCTGTGAGTTCGGACTTCCTCCGCAGCAGTCCTCACCCCGAACCCCCGACCACACGAAGCGCGCTTGGATCCCCGTGACGTCCGGGTGCGCAGAACGGAGGCGCATGTCCACCGACGGTGACGACGGCCGAGACGAACCGGCCCACAGGAGTCGCGCGACGACACCCGCACAGGTCACCGCATCCCCGCCGATGGCGACCGAGGGCGGTACCGGGCTGGTCAGGTCCGGTGCTCTGATGGCCGCCGGGACCCTGGTCTCCCGGGCGACCGGTTTCGTGCGCACCATCGTCCTGGCCGCGGCGTTGGGGACCCAGCTCCTCGGTGACGCCTACAACACTGCCAACACCCTGTCCTTCATCGCCTACGACCTGCTCATCGGGGGGCTGATGGCGAGCGTCATCGTCCCCTTCCTCGTGCGGCGCCGCAAAGCCGACAGCGACGGGGGCCTGGCCACTGAACAGCGCCTGTTCAGCGCCGCCCTCCTTTTCCTCCTCATCGCCACGGCCCTCGCCGTGCTCGCGGCCAAGCCGATCGTCGGCCTGTACGCGGGAGGCTTCACCCCGGCACAGCACGAGGTCGCGGTGCTGTTCGGGCGGTATCTCCTGGTGCAGATCCTCTTCATCGGCGTGAGCGGCCTGTCCAGTGCGATGCTCAACAGCCGGAGCAGGTTCGCCTCCTCGGCCTGGGCGCCGGTGCTCAACAACCTGCTGATCATCGGTGTGGGCGCGGCGTTCCTGTGGATCGCCGGGCCGGGCCGCACGCCGGAGAGCATCACCCAGGGCCAGATCGCCCTGCTGGGGGCGGGGACGGCAGGCGGAGTGGTGCTCCAGGCGCTTGTCCTCCAGATCGCCCTGCGCAGGTCCGGGTTCCGGTGGCGCCTGCGCCTGGACCTGCGTGGTTCCGGACTGGGCGAGGCCCTGCGCTCCGCTGGATGGATGTTCCTCCTGGTCTGCACGATGCAGACCGGTTTCCTCATCACAGCCAACCTCGCCAACCGTGCCGGGGCGACCGCCGCCTCCGAGGGATCCGGGGTCGGCGCGGGGCTGACCGCCTACAACTACGCCTACCAGCTGTTCCAGCTGCCCTACGCGATCATCGCAGTCTCGGTGATCACCGTTCTGCTCCCCCGGATGAGCGCCCACGCGGCCGACCACGACTGGGAGCGGGTCCGCGACGACTTCTCCCGAGGGTTGAGGGGCTCCTCGGTGGTCCTGGTCCCCCTCGCGCTGGCGCTCATGGTGTACGCGGTGCCGCTGTGCGTCGCCGTCTTCGCCAGGGGCAGTACCTCAGTCGAGGACGCACAGGCCATCGCGGGGGTCCTCACGGTGTTCGCGGCGGGGCTGATCCCGTTCACCGCCTATCAACTGCTGTTGCGGGTCTTCTACGCCACCGGCGACACCAGGACCCCAGCCCTGCTCAGCGTCGGCAACGTGGCCGTGCACGGCACCATCGCCGTCATCTCCTACCTCGTACTTCCCCCACCCCAGGTCGTCATGGGCATCGCGGGCGGGTTCATGCTCTCCTACGTCAACGGTCTGGCCTTCGGTGGAATCATCCTCAGCCGTCGCCTCGGTAGTGTGGACGCCTCCCGCATCGGCGCGACGGTGGCAAGGCTCTACCTCACGGCCCTACCGGGCGCTGCTGTCGCATGGGCGATCCAGGTGTTCTGGTTCGATGATCCGGCTCGGGGACTCGCCGCGACCATGGCGGGCCCCATCGTGGGCTGCGTGGTCGCGGGCGTCCTCTACCTCCTGCTGGGATACCTGTTCAGGATTCCGGAGATGCGTGACCTGTTGCGCTCCGTCCGTACGCGCGCGGTGTCACGTCGCAGATCGCACACACCCTAGGTGTATCGACCTGACAGGTTAGGTACCCGCTCGGTCTGGTCCTGGCCTTCGGTGTGCGCACTCTGGCCGCGTGGCGGCGCACCGGCGACACTGGGTTTCGTCGCCCGGACACCACCGCCCTCACCGCTGCCTGGCGGGGGAGCGTGCTCTTCGTCGGCGCACTCGTTCTGGGCCTGGTCGCACCGGTGGCCGGACTGTTCGACCTGGCCACGGTGATCCCGCCCAGAAGCATGGGGACCACCGGGCTGGTCCTGATGCTGCTCGGTCTGGGTGTGGTCCTCGTCTCCAAAGCGGCGCTGGGTACCTCCTGGCGCATCGGTGTGGACGAAAGCGAGCGCACGGTGTTGATTACGCACGGCGTCTTCGCGCCCGCGCGCAACCCGGTCTTTACCGGCATGGGGGCACTGCTGTTCGGGCAGGTCCTCGCTGTTCCCTCAGCGCTGTCGGTTACGGCCCTGCTTGTCGTCGTCGCCGTGCAGGTGCAGGTCCGCGCCATTGAGGAGCCCTACCTTCTGCGCACCCCCCACGGCACCGCCTACCGCGGTTACGCTGCACGCACCGGTCGTTTCCTGCCTGGGATTGGTCGGCTCGACGTCCACGACACCACCACGGAGGAGCCCCGGTGAGCGGCTGTTGCACCCCCAGCGACCACGAGCCCACGCCGAAGGAGGAGCGCGTCGGCCGGATCGCGCTGGCCGTCATCCTCACCATCAGCGTCGCGACCCTGGCCACCGTTGGCGTCCTCGCCTTGGGGTGGCCGAGACCATGAACGTTCTCGATCGTCGGCATGCCGGTTCGGCTGGGAACTTGCGCACACCCCCCTACGCCGATCTCTCCGTCCCGTGCCGCGATACCGGTGTCAGTGAACGCTTACGCGGTCGTTGAAGTTGCCCCCCGCCCTCGACGAGGCAAGGGAACCCGTGTTCGGGCTGTGGATGGCAGGGGAATCAGGACCCAGGACGAGGGCTGATCTCCGTGATGAGTTCCTCGACGCGCTTTTTGATGTCGTCGCGGATGGGGCGCACGGACTCCACGCCCTGCCCGGCGGGGTCGGGTAGTTCCCAGTCCAGGTAGCGCTTGCCGGGGAAGAACGGGCAGGTGTCGCCGCAGCCCATGGTGACGCACACGTCGGAGGCCTCGACTGCCTCGGTGGTGAGGATCTTGGGGCTCTGGTCGGTGATGTCGATGCCGACCTCGGCCATGGCCTCGACGACGGCGGGGTTGAGGGCGTGGGCGGGGGCCGAGCCCGCCGAGCGGACCTCGATCCGGCCTTGGGAGAGGTGGTGGAGCCACGCGGCGGCCATCTGGGAGCGGCCGGCGTTGTGGACGCAGACGAACAGCACGGACGGCTTGTCATGGGTGGTCATTGGTGGTTCCTCTACTTCGGCTCAGTTGTGATGGAGGGGGAGGTTGGCGCGGCCAGGAAGGCCACGAGGTCGGCGATGTGGGCGTCGATGGCGTCGCGAATCTGGCGCAGCTCCGCGAGGGAGGCGCCCTGGGGGTCGGGTGTGGGCCAGTCCAGGTAGCGCCGCCCCGGAACGACCGGGCAGGCATCGCCGCAGCCCAGGGTCACGACGACGTCGGCCGCCTCGACGATCTCCTCGGTGAGGGGCTTGGGGTAGGCGGGCCCCAGGTCCGCGCCCACTTCGGCCAGAACCTCGGCGAGGTGGGGCTCTACCTCGGCGCCGGGCGAGGTCCCCGCGGAGGAGACGGTGACGGACCCGGTGGCGCGGTGAGCCAGGAGGGCGGCGGCGATCTGCGAGCGCCCGGAGTTCTGGCCGCACACGAACAGCACGCGCGCCGGTCGTGAGCTCGGTGCGCTGTGCATGGCGGCGAGGGCGTCCAGGCGTTCCGCGGCCAGACGCTCGGCGAGGACGTCCAGGTGGGTGGTGACCCGGGCGGTGGTGGCAAGGCGCTGGCGGGAGTCGATGATGAGCGCCTGCACGGTCTCGGTGGAGAAGCTGCCCTTGTGTCGGGCCGCCAGCCGTGCGGCTCCCACATCGACGCGTTCGTGCAGGAGTGATTGCGGTTCGGGCGTGGCCATGCTCTGGACCCCCTGGGAGAAAGTAGCCGTTGGCCAACTCATCAGTGTTAGCTGATGCGATAGTATCAGCCCATGCTGATATCAGTAGAACCTGATTTGATGAGAGTGCTGTCCGACCCGCTGCGCCTGAGGATCGTCACCCTGCTCTCCCGCGAGACCCTGTGCACGACGCACCTGATCGAGGAGACCGGGGCGCGGCAGACCAACCTGTCCAACCACCTGCGGATCCTGCGCGAGGCGGGCGTGGTGGAGACCGAACCGTGCGGCCGGTTTACCTACTACCGCTTGTGTCCTGACAAGCTCGAAACCCTGTCGGAGGCTCTGACCGGCCTCGCGGCCACGGCTCGCTCCACTGAGGCTGCGGGAAACAGGAGGCCCTGCTGATGTCACGTGTGGACAAGGTGGTCGACAGCGCGGATTCCTCCGTCGTCGCGAAACTCTCGGCCTTGGACCGGTTCCTGGCCGTGTGGATCCTGCTCGCCATGGCGGTCGGGCTGGGTCTGGGCCGGGTGGTCCCGGGACTGAACGAGGCCCTGGCCGCGATGGAGGTCGGCGGGATCTCGCTGCCCATCGCCCTGGGCCTGCTCATCATGATGTACCCCGTGCTGGCCAAGGTCCGCTACGACCGCCTTGACACCGTCACCCGCGACCGGCGCCTGCTCATCTCCTCGCTGGTGATCAACTGGCTCATCGGCCCGGCGGTGATGTTCGCGCTCGCGTGGATCTTCCTGGCCGACCTGCCCGAGTACCGCACCGGGCTGATCATCGTCGGCTTGGCCCGCTGCATCGCCATGGTGATCATCTGGAACGACCTGGCGTGCGGCAACCGCGAGGCCGCCGCCGTGCTGGTGGCGCTCAACTCGGTCTTCCAGGTCCTGGTGTTCGGCCTGTTGGGCTGGTTCTACCTCGACCTGCTGCCCGGTTGGCTGGGCCTGGACACCGGGGGTCTGGACGCCTCACCGTGGCTGATCGCCCTGAACGTGGTGATCTTCCTGGGCATCCCGTTGGCTGCGGGGTTCCTGACCCGCCGGGTCGGTGAGCGGCGGATGGGGCGGGAGCGCTACGAGTCGAACTTCCTGCCCAGGATCGGCCCGTGGGCGCTGTATGGGCTGTTGTTCACCATCGTGCTGCTGTTCGCCCTGCAGGGGGATCGGATCACCAGTCAGCCTTGGGACGTGGTGCGCATCGCGGTGCCGCTGTTGGCCTACTTCGTCATCATGTGGTTCGGTACGTTCGCCTTCGGCAAGGCGATCGGGATGGACTACGACCGGACCACGACTTTGGCGTTCACGGCCGCGGGCAACAACTTCGAGCTGGCCATCGCGGTGGCGATCGCGACCTTCGGCGTCACCTCGGGTCAGGCTCTGGCCGGGGTGGTCGGTCCGTTGATCGAGGTGCCCGTGCTCATCGGACTGGTGTACGTGTCGCTGGCCTGGCGCAAACGGTTCGCACCCGAACGCAGGTAGATGCGCCGCGCGCGCGGCCAAACCCGGCTCTGGGGGCCGGTACCGGTCTCTGGTGCGGGATCACACGCCGGGGGCCGAGGGCCGGGGGCCGGGGGCCGGGGGCCGGGGGCCGCAGCGGACGGCGGCGGACGGCGGCCAACAGGAACAGGGTTCACCAGGGCGAGGTCACCCGGGACACCACGGTCGCACAGACCACCTGGACCACCTCGCGCCCGCCCCGGTTCCTGCCCGACGACCTGGACGGCCGGGCGCTGTTCGCCATCGCCACCCGCCGCCAGCAGGCGGCCCAGGCCGGTCAGGCGGCGGAGGGCGTCAGCGATCTCGGCGACGTCGTCGTGGTGCCGAGCGTGCGCGAGGCCCGCGAACGCGGCGCGCTCAAGGCCGAGCCGATGTTCGACCGGCTCACCCGCACCGGTGTGGCCTGGGCCGACGGCACGACCCTGGACTGCGACGCCATCCTGTGGTGCACGGGCTTCCGCCCGGCCTTGGACCACCTGGCCCCGCTGGTGCCGTCAGCCGGGAAGGGGCGGATCGCACTGGAGGGGAACCGCGCGGTAGCCGAGCCGCGCCTGTCCCTCCTCGGCTACGGCGACTGGACCGGAGCCGCGTCGGCCACCCTCATCGGCGCGGCGCGCGCGGCCAAGGCGACCGTTGCTCAGATCACCCGGGAGCTTAGAGAGCGAGGCACGACCCGAAGCGGTGTGAGGTGCAGGGTGTTCAGTGCCACTGGAGAGCGCGCGCACCGCGCGGGGTGGCGCGGTAGACCCCCGGTATATCGGTGGGTTCGGCGTAGTCCAGGGACTCCAGGACCCACAGCAGCCGTCCGATGAGAGGGGGCTAGCCGATCGGAGTGGAGCCACCTCCGGGCAGGAGGTACAAACCAGACACGGCCGCCATCGCACGCAACAGCGTCCGGTTCCCCGATATGTGCGACAGCTGCTTCCGGTAAGGCGTGACTCGGACAGCCATCTTCCTATTCTCATGTGCCGGTGGACTGAGCGCGGCCGACGCTGTTGATGGCGTCGATGAGCAGCTTGGGGCGGGTGCCGATGGAGTTGCCGAAGATGGCGGTGACCGAGGCGGCCATGGCGATCATGGCCCACACCGGGTAGATGAGCCCGGTGGCGGCCAGTGGGACGCCGATGCCGTTGAAGGCGAAGGCCAGTGCGACGTTGGCGCGGGTGCGCGCGTAGGAGCCCCTGCTGATGTCGCGGGCTTGCAGGACCGCTGAGACCTCACCGCGCAGCAGCACGATGTCGGCGGACTCCACGGCGATATCGGTGCCCCCGCCCGCGGCGATGCCCACGTCGGCCTGCATGAGGGCGGGGGCGTCGTTGATGCCGTCACCGACCATGGCCACCCGGACGCCACCTTGTTGCAGTTCGCGCACGATGGTCGCCTTGGCGTCGGGCCGCACCCCGGCGTGTACCCGCTCGATTCCGACCTGGTGGGCGATGTGGGCCGCGGCGCGCTCGTTGTCGCCGGTGAGCAGCACGGGTTCCAGCCCGGCGCGGCGCATCGCCGCGACCGCTTGGGCGGCGTCCGGGCGCAGCTCGTCACCGAGCGCGAGCACACCCAAAGCGGTGGTATCGGCGGCCACGGCGATCACGGTGTGCCCGGCACTCTCCCACTGTTCGATGCGTTGGGCCAGTCCGGAGAGGTCGATGCCGTCCTGCGTGAGCAGTCCGGGGCGCCCCACCACCACGGTGCGGCCGTTCACGGTGGCGCGCACACCTGAGCCGGTCAGCGAGGTGAAGTCCGCAGCTTCGGGCACGACCAGCTCGCGTTCGGTCGCGGCGGCCACGACGGCGCGGGCCAGTGGGTGCTCCGAATGGTTCTCGGCGCCAGCGGCCAGGATGAGCAATTCCTGCTCATCGCCCAGGGCCTCGATGCCCCGCACGGTGGGCTTGCCTTGGGTGAGGGTGCCGGTCTTGTCCAGGGCGATGCGCCGTACCAGGCGCAGGGTTTGGAAGGCTTCCCCGGTGCGCATGATGATGCCCGCATCGGCGGCGGCGCCGGTGCCGCGCACGATGGCCAGCGGCGCGGCGATCCCGACCGCGCACGGGTAGCCCATCACCAGCACACTCAAGGAGGCGAAGACGGCGCGGCGCACATCCACTTCCCCGGCCAGGGCCCAGCTGCCCGTCAGCCAGCCAATCAGGGCCAGGGCGGACAGGGTCAGCACGGTGGGGGTGTAGACGCGCAGGACCTTGTCGACCAGGTGCAAGATGCCGGGTTTGAGGGCGCGGGCGTCCTCCACATGGCGCACCACCTGGGCCAGGAACCCCTCGGTCCCGGTGGCGGTGACCTCGATGAGCAGGCTGCCGGTGGTGTTGATCGCACCGCCCACGACCTCCTCGCCCTCTCCGCGCTCAGATGGGACCGGCTCCCCGGTCACGAGGGAGAAGTCGACGGCGGAGTGGCCCAAGACGATGCGCCCGTCCAGCGGAACGCGCTCGCCGGGGCGCACCCGCACCAGGTCACCCACGGCGACCTGGTCGAGGGGGACCTCGGACTCGGTGCCCTCAGCGGTCACCGTGCGTGCCAGGTCGGGCTGCAGGTCGAGCAGTTTCCGCACGGACTGGCTGGAGCGGGTCTTGACCAGCAGTGAGAGCCATTCGGAGAAGACGTGGTAGTTGACCACCAGCACGCTCACGGCGAAGAACGCCGCCGTGGGATAGCCGGGCAGTACGCCGCTCAGTCCGATGAGGCCGCCGGCGATACCGGCGAAGGCACCGGCTTCCAGCAGCACGTGCTGATTCAAGATCCCCCGGCGCGCTGACTGGTAGGCCATGCGCAGGATGTGCGGGGCGATGCCCAGCACAACGGCGAACGCCAGGAGCGCGGCCAGCCAGCCGATCACCGGCCCCTCCAGCACGCCGGTGGCGCGTAGTCCCAGCGCGGCCAGGCCAGGTGCGACGATCGCTGCGGTTCCAGCGGCCGCCGTGGCGTTCCCGGCCCGGCGCAGCAGCGCGAAGGACAGCGGCACCATCACCACGACCACCGAGGCGGGGACCAGCACCGACCAGATACCGGTGACCTCGGCGATCAGCCCGATCGCCGTGAGAGAAGCAGCGACGGCCGCCAGCAGCCGACGGCCCTCAAAGACCAGGTCGGCCTCCTCGTCCTCGAACGGGCGCAGCTTGCGCGGGTCGTAGAGGTCATAGCCCACATCGCGCAGCGTGGACAGGATCCTCTCCGGATCCACCACCTCGGGGTCGTAGTCGACCAGGGCTTGCTCGTGGGTCAGGCTCACCGCCACCGTGCCCACGCCGTCCATGCGCCCCAGCGCCTTTTCGATCGTGCCGGTGCACAGCGAGCAGTGCAGCCCCGCGATCCGGGCCCGGATACGCCGGTGCCCCGGGGTGGTGCTGGGCTCGGAGTCCCACAGCCGCGGCTGCTCCTCGTTGACGGTGGTCATCTGTGCGCCCCCTCCACGACCTCGAAGCCGGCCGTGCGGATGCGCTCGACCAGCAGCCCGTACTCGGTCGAGGCGGGGTCAAGGCGGATCTGGACCCGGCCACTGGTGTGGTCGGCCGCCACTGCGCGTACTCCTTCCACACGTTCGAGCACCCGCTCGATACGGCTCGCACACCCCTGGCACGACATGCCCTGCACCCGCAGCACCACGGTCTCCATCAGCGCATCTCCCTGTGTTGACGTGCGGTTTTACCGTTCACCGCATACGCTAGAACCTTGCCCGAGGGGCAAGGTCAAGTGTCGATAGCGTCGCAAAAGGAGACCGTCGTGGAGATGACTGTGGGGGCCGCCGCCACGGCTGCCGGGGTGAGCGCCAAAGCGGTGCGGCTGTGGGAGTCCAAAGGGTTGTTGCCCTCGGCCCAGCGGACCGGGGCCGGCTACCGGCTGTTCACCGACGCCGACGTGGAGGTGCTGTGCTTCATCCGCCAGGCCAAGACCCTGGGGCTGAGCCTGGCCGAGATCAAGGACGTCCTAGACCTGCAACGCCGCGGTGATGTGCCGTGTGAGCGGGTCACCGGCCTGTTGGACGCCCACATCGCCGACATCGACCGCACACTCGCCGACCTGCGCCAGCTGCGCCGTACCCTGACCAGGGTGCGGCGCACCGCCCACGCCAACCACTGCCAGAGCACGGATGCCGCCATCTGCCAGATCATCGAAACCGCCCCCCGCGCCGGTTGAAGCTCCCACCCCGACGCGGGGAAACGACAACGGGGGCGTGGACCGCACGGTCCGCGCCCCCGCCTTGACGCGCGAGCCGACTCAGGCCGAGGCCATCTCCCGGCACGCCTGCGCGCAGCGCCGACACGCCGCCGCGCACTCACGGCACGCCTGGGCGTCGTACTTGTCGCACTCCTGGGCGCACGCCTCACAGATCTCGGCGCACAGCTGACACACCCGCGCCGCCCACTGCGATCCCCGCGCCAGCAGCGTCACGCACAGCGCGCAGAACGCCGCGCAGTCCAGGCACAGCCGCGCGCACTGGGCCATCTCGGAGTCGTTGACGCAGCAGGTGTAGGCGCACGCCTCACACGCCTGCTGGCACTCGCTGCACGCGTCCACGCACGCCTTGTTGCGTTCCTCCACCGTTGCCACTGCCATGACCATCCCCCTTTGACCATCGTTTTCGCTGTTCAACGCGGTCGCCTGCCCGCCGGTAGCGAAAGCGTGCCCACGCGCAGCCGATCACATCCGCACGCTAAGCCCCTGCCCCCGGGGCAAGGTCAAGGACCGACACGGGCCAGCACTCCGCGCGAGGTGTCCGCGGCGTGCCTACGGGGTGCAGCCCCTTGAGGTCGGGCATGTGGCCGTACAGCGTTTCCGGGCTCACTCCGAGCAACTTGGCGATAGAGGTCACTGGCTACTCGGGGTTGGGCAGCATGTCGAGGGCTACGGAGTGGGTGCCAGACCAGGGCCACTCACCGGTCCACAATGGGCCCCTTCACGGTCCGCGCCTTGTTCACCTCGGTGAATAGCGGTGGGCGGTGTTGCTGTCGGCGTGTCGCATCAGTCCGGCCACCCACAGGTCGGCCCGTTAGGCCGAGTGGCAGATCACCCGGGAGCTGGAGAGCGAGGCACGGCCCGGAACCTCGTGAGGTGCCGGGTTTTCAGTGCCATTGGAGAGCGCGCGCACCGCGCGGGGTGGCGCGGTAGACCCCCGCGGTCTCGGTGGGTTCGGCGTAGTCCAGGGATTCCAGGACCCACAGCAGCCGTGCGATGAGGTGGGCCCGTGCCGTGAGTGGAGTGCTGTGCCGCCACATGTCGGCGATGTCCTGGGCCGAGGCCGGTCCGTCGTCGCACAGGGTCCTCAGTGCCCGGCGCCTGGCCGCGCTGAGGTGGCGCAGAGAAACCGTCTTCTCCTCTTCCACGTTGTCCATCTCGGACATGGTGGCCTCTACCTGCCGCATGCTTGTCTTCTCTCCCGTGAGCCGGTTCAGCCGGGCCATACGCGTGCGAGCGCTTCCGTCAGCGGCGTGCTCTGGCGAGAAGTCGTCGCACGACGTGGCGAGCGTCGCGTCCGACCCCGCGAAGCGTTGCCGAGGAGAAGCTGCGCTGGAACTCCAGCCCCACGTATCCCAGCCCTGGCACAGTGGTGGATATTCCGCCCCGGTGCAGCGGACGCCCACCGGAGTCCAGTGCGCCGGTCGAGGAGAGGTAGTTCAGGGCGGGTTGGTAGCCAGTGGCCAAGATGAGGGCGTCGGCCTTGTCCACGGTGCCGTCGACCCAGGTGATCTTGTCACCGTCCAAGCGGGTGAACATCTCCCGCCGGTCGGGGTTGCCCGAGGCGAAGGCCGTACGGTAGCGGCCGTCGTCGTTGACCAGGGTCGGGCCCTTCTCCCACAGGCCGCGCAGCGGTGCGGCGTCCAGACCGCTGCGGGTGAACCACCAGTGGATGTCACGTCCAAGAGGACGCTGGTTCGCCCAGGACACCGGGGAGCGGGTGGCCAGGCTCACCCGGG
This sequence comes from Nocardiopsis synnemataformans, assembly GCF_965343085.1. Classification (NCBI taxonomy): domain Bacteria; kingdom Bacillati; phylum Actinomycetota; class Actinomycetes; order Streptosporangiales; family Nocardiopsidaceae; genus Nocardiopsis; species Nocardiopsis synnemataformans. Next base: position 58,320 of record NZ_CBDRFA010000007.1, read on the forward strand.
CCACGACAGCGAGTTCCGCGGCGATCTGCATCCCGGAGTTGCCGCCGCCGACCACCACGACGCGCTGACCAGTGAAGGGCTCGGGGATGCGGTACTCGGCGACGTGCAGCACGGTCCCGGTGAATTCCTCCAGCCCCGGTAGCTGGGGCCGGTGGGGCCGGGCGAAGCCGCCGGTGGCCGAGACCACCACCGAGGAGCGCACCTGGGAGCCGTCGGCGGTGGTGAGGAGAAACCCGTCCCCTTCGCGCTCGACCCGATCCACCCGCTGGTCGTAGCGCAGGTCCGCATCCAAGCGGGAGGCGTAGTCGCGCAGGTAGGTCACCACCTCGTCCCTGCGGGGGTAGCGCTCCGGGTCGCCTGGCATCGCACGTCCGGGCAGTGAGGAAAAGCGTGTGGGGGAGAACAGGGTCAAACTGTCGTAGTAGTGCGACCAGGAGCCGCCCGGCCGGTCGGCCGCCTCCAACACGAGGGGCCGCACGCCTTTGCGTTTCGCGGCCCAGGCAGTGGCCAGACCTGCCTGACCGGCACCGATAACGATGAGGGGGACGTCTTCCATGACGGAGATTTCCTTCGTTCGTGTGCAGGCGAAACCTCGCACGGGGGAGCGCGCCGGGGCGATGGTCAAGAAGGAGTGGAGGGAACCTGTTCGCTCCTGGTGCGGGTGGCCAGGGCGATCAGCGCGCCGAGTGCCGCCAGGGTTCCCAACACCGCGAACGCCGCTGAATATCCGCCCAGCGGACCGGCCATGGCGGCGCCTGCCCAGGGGGCCAGCGCGATGGCCAGCATGAGCGGGGTGTGCATGATGCCGTTGAGGGTGGCGTAGTGCCGGGTGCCCCACCGGTCGGCGACAGCGGTCGCCTGGAGGAGGGTGAGGATGCCGCGTGCCATGCCCGCCAGCACCGCCAGGGCCAGGACCAGCACCCAGGGACCCGGTACCAGTGCCAGGAGAAGGGTGGTTCCGGAGCAGGCGGCCAGCACGGCCGTGGTGCGCGGCACCGGGCCGGTCCACCGTTCCAGGGGCGCGTAGACTAGGCGGCCGAGCACCTGTCCCACACCGCCCACACCCAGGGCCCAGGCCGCTTCCGTCGTGCCGAAGCCCTGTCCCTCCAGCAGGGGGACGATGTTGACCACGACCGCGAAGACGGTGAAGGACCCCAGGGCCAGAGCCGTCGTCAGAGCCCAGAACGCACGGCTGCGCAACACGGTGTCCACACTCCGTCCCCGGTCGCCTCTCTGCCCGCTGCCGTGGGGGATCCACTCCCGGGGCAGGGCGAAAGCGTGCAGGGGCACCACCACGGCGAGCAGTACGGCCGCGAGCACCAGATAGGCGCTCCTCCACCCCCAGGCCCCCTCCAGGAGCGCGGTCAGGGGAGCGAAGATCGTGCTGGCCAACCCGGCGACCAGGGTCAGCGCGGTCAGGGCCCGCACCTTGCCTTCCCCGTACCAGTGGGTCAGGGCGGCGAAGGCCGGAGGATAGAACAGTCCGGCCATCGCGGCTCCGGCCACCAGCCAGGCGGCGGCGAGCACCCACACGTTCGGGGCCAGGGCGACGGCCGCCACGGCGGGAGCCGCGACCAGCGCTGCTGCCGTCATCGCCGGGCGCGGTCCCCGGGCCTGTACCCAGCGCCCCACCGGGACACCCGCCAGCCCCGCCATGATCTGGGACGCGGAGAACAGCGCGGTCACCGTGGTCAGCGACCACCCGGTGTCGGCGGTGATGCCAGCTGCCAGGACGGGGAAGGCGTAGAACAGCACTCCGTAGCTGGTGGTGACGGTGACGCACAGGGCCCACAGGCCCCGGCGCGCACCGACTACGGTGGGTGCGGGCGCGCCGGAGACCTGGTCGGGCAGAGGGGTCACGCGACCCGTTCCGGCTCGGGCAGCGTGCTCTCCTGGGGCGAGCCGCAGGAGCCGCCGCTCTCCGCGGTCGCATCCGCTTCGTCGGACAGACCTCCTCCGCTGCACACCCCCGTCTCGGGCAGGACCAGTTCGACGCGGAGGGCGGCCTCGTGGTCGCCGACCAGGTGGGCCGCGATGCTGCGCACCTGCTCGTATCCGGTGAGCGCGAGGAAGGTGGGCGCGCGCCCGTAGGACTTCATCCCCGCCAGGAAGAACCCCTCCTCCGGGTGGGAGAGCTCCCTCGCGCCGTGCGGGTAGACGGTGCCACAGGAGTGGACGTTGGGGTCGATGAGCGGGGCCAGCTCCACCGGCGCCTGGAGGGCCGGGTCCAGGCCAAGCCGGATCTCGGAGAGGAAAGACAGGTCGGGACGGAACCCGGTCAGCGCCACGACCTCGTCCACCGGCTCCAGTTTCCGGCCGTCCTCACCGGTCAGGACCAGGCGCTCCTGTGCCAGGCGCACCTCAGCGGTGCGGAATCCGGTGACCACATCGAGATGCCCGGCCTCGACGGCCTGGCGGGCGCGCTCGCCGAGGGCGCCGCGCGCGGCGAGCTGGTCGTCCGAGCCTCCGCCGAAGGCATCGCCGATCTCGCCGCGGCGCAGCACCCACACCGCCTTGGTCCCCGGGTTCTCCTCGGCCAGCGCGGCCAGGGAGACCAGGGCGGTCAGCGCCGAGTGGCCGCTCCCGACGACGGCCGTGGTGCGTCCGGCGTGGCGGGCCCGGGTGCTCGCGTCGCCCAGGTCGGGGGCGCGGTGGGTCAGGTGTGCGGCCGCGTCGGTCTCGCCCAGGGCGGGCAGGCCGTCGCCGCCCACCGGGTTGGGCGAGGTCCAGGTGCCGGAGGCGTCGACGACGGCGCGGGCCAGGACGCGCTCCTCCCCCTGGGAGGTGCGGATGCGCACCGTGAAGGGCTGCGAATCGCGGTCGGCGTCGACCACCCGGTCCCGGCCCAGGCGGCTGACCCCGGTGACCTCCGCACCGAAGCGCACCCGGTCGCCCAGGACGGCGGCGAGCGGGGCCAGGTACGACTCGACCCACTCCCGGCCGGTGGGGTAGCCGTCATCGGCTGGGCGCTGCCACCCGGCGGCGGTGAGCAACTTTTCCGCGGCCGGGTCGACCAGGTCGCGCCACATCGAGAACAGGCGCACATGCCCCCATTCGGCCACCGCGGCCCCAGCTCCCGCTCCCCTCTCCAGGACCAGGACCGGTAGTCCCCGCTCGGTCAGCTCCGCCGCCGCCGCGAGTCCCACCGGACCCGCACCGATCACCACGACCGGACGCTCCTCGACCATGACACACCCTTTCATCGATTGGTGTCTATGGAACGAGACTTTATCGATGCTCGCCTATGGACGCAAGCATAGATCTTCGTCGATAATGGCGGTATGACCGTGATGCCGCTCGAACACACCGCTCGCCGCCTCCCCGTGGCCGAGGCTGAGACCTACGCTGCGTGGTTCGCCTGCCTGGCCGAACCCACGCGAGTGCGCCTGCTGCACGTCGTCGCCACCACGCCGGGGTCGATCAGTGTGGGAGAGCTCGCCGAGATGGTCGATATCCGCCAGCCCACTGTCTCCCACCATCTACGCAAGCTCGCCGACGTCGGCTTCGTGACCCTGACGAAGGTGGGCACCTCCACCCGTGTGGCGATCAACCCGGCCTGCTGCACAGGGCTGCCGCACGCGGCCGACATCGTCATGGGCGTCCTCAGCGCCCGCCCCTGCTGCCCCACCGACCTGCCCGCCGACGTCACCACCCGAGCCATGACCGACGACGACCTGGGGCCGGTGCGGGAGATCTACGCCCAGGGCATCGCCACCGGCGACGCCACCTTCGAGACCGAGACCCCCGACATCGAGGCTCTGAGGGGCAAGTGGCTCGCCGGGCACCGTTGGATCGCCGAGGCTGACGGCAGGGTGGTCGGCTGGGCCGGGGCCTGCGCCGTGTCAGCGCGCGATGTCTACGCGGGGGTCGTCGAGACCTCCGTCTACGTCGCCGAGGACGCACGCGGGCGGGGCGTGGGCAAGGCGCTGCTGTACCGACAGGTCATGGAGGCCGACGACACCGGACTGTGGACGCTCCAGACGTCGATCTTCCCCGAGAACAAGGCGAGTCTGGCCCTGCACCACCAGGCGGGCTTTCGCACCGTCGGCGTACGCGAGCGCATCGCCCGGCACCACGGCCGCTGGCGCGACACCGTCCTGCTGGAGCGCCGTCACGTCGCCGAGGGAACCGGCCCGGGCGCCGTGCCGTGCGCCGACGGCTCCACCGGTGCCCCCGCATGATTCCTGCACCAGCTCCGCCGCCCGTTCCCGACCCGGAGAAGACGCTCGTGCCCCCCACTCCGGACTGGGTGTACGAGGCCCGCCAGGCACACGTCAAGGACATGGCCGTACTGCCCAGACCCGATCTGGCACAGGTGCGCGACCTCGTGATCGCGGGTTTGCCTGTGCGGCTGTACGTGCCCGACACCACCGCCCACCTGCCGGTCCTGGTCTACTTCCACGGTGGGGGCTGGATCCTCGGCGACGTCGAGTCCTACGATCCGGCCGCCCGCACTCTTGCCCTGGCCTGTGGAGCAGCCGTGATCTCGGTGGACTACCGCCGCCCTCCCGAACACCCCTTCCCCGCAGCGGTGGACGACGCCGAAACCGTGGTGCGCTGGGTGGCCACTGAAGCGGGAACTCTCGGCCTGGACGCCTCCCGTTTGGGCGTCGCAGGTGACAGCGCGGGCGGACAGATCGCCGCGGCCACCGCGCTCCGGCTGACCGCCAGCGGCGACGCACCGCGACTGGCCGTGCAACTGCTCATCTACCCGGCACTCGACCTCACAGCGGCACCCTCCACACCTGAGGGAAACCCTTCCGCCAACGACCCGACAAGAAGACTGCTGGAGCAGATGTTCACCCTCTACCTGGGCGATACCGACCGCACCCGTCCCGAAGCATCCCCGCTCCTGGCCTCCGACCTGGAAGGCTTACCGACGACCGTCGTGGTCACCGCCGAACAGGACCTCCTGCGAGGACAAGGGGAACAATTCGCCCGCCGAACCCGGGCCGTCGGCGTGCCGACCACTCTCATCACCGGCCACGGCCTCCCCCACGGCTTCCTGGGACGAGAGCCCTCCATCCACCCCGAAACCTCGGCCACCGGCCGATTCGGACAGCGCACCCGTACGGCGTTCGAAGCGCTCCAGAGCCGGTGACCTCGGCGACGTCCCGTGTCTGTGGGATGGGGGCGGTTCCACACGCCCGGCGTCCCTGTAGCAGTCAGCCGAGTGTGCGGGGGCTTAGGCGTTGGCGATGTTGGGTGCGTCGCCGTACAGCAGGGTGTGGATCTCGGACGCGCGGTAGCGGCGGTGCCCGCCCAAGGTGCGGATCGACGTCAACTTGCCTTCCTTCGCCCACCGGGTGACGGTTTTGGGATCGACACGGAAAGCCTTCGCCACTTCAGCGGGGGTCAGGAGTTCGGGTGCTTCGTGGTTGGTCATAGGGGTCTTTCGGTAGGAGCGGTCCCGCACACCCGGCGCAAGGGGTAGTTGGGTGTGCGGGGGTCAGTTGTGACCTAGTCACGGTGATGACGTCTCGGCAGTGGCGACAGGTCATCGTGCGGATGAGTGGTGTCTGCGGTTCCGCCGGGTCGGGTACGTGGTCGTGCTGGCCGGATACTGTGCCGGTGCAGGCCGTAGCTCCGTCCATCGCCTCACTCCGGTCCTGGGCGCCCACAGGAAGTGGGCAGCGGGAGGATATGGGAGGGGCGACTCCCCCAGTTGGGGCGTGGGGGAGTCGCCGGGGCCGCGTGAATCACGCGGCCTCAGGGTCGCGGGGCCTCTCGAACCTGCGACCCGGCACCGGGCCCGGGGCCGGGGAAAGCCCCAGGACCGGTGAGATCAGAGGGTCCGGCGTCGGATCGCTTGGATACTGGCGACGACATCGTCGTCAACCTGGGGTCTTCGGTTGGTCAGTGCCTGGCCGACGGCTTCGGTGGGCGTGGGCACCGGCCAGGTGGGGGGAGTGGCTTCGACAGCGTCGCGGAGCATGACGGCGGCTTCGTTGAAGGCCCCAGCCCTGGTCGCGTGCGCCGTGGCCTCGCGGACGGCGATGGCGCGGGAGCGCAGTAAGTTCGCACGTCTTACCCCGTCCGTAACGGTCGCGACGGCGGGCAGTGTAAGTGCCGTGTTGATCTCGGCGAGAAGCTTCTCAGCAGAGGTCATGCCTTGGCCTCCAGGCGCTCCAGCGGGCTCTTCCAGATGACTGGGTGGGTGTGGGGGTCCGGTTGCTGCTCGACCACCACGCGGGTCACCGCTCCCTGGGTCGCTCCGTAGACGGGCTTGCCCTCCAGAGTGGGGCCGAGATAACGGACCTTGGTGCCGTGCTGGTGCGCCCAGGTAGTCAAAGCGGGCAGGTCGGGCAGTTCGTGGATGTCACATACGAGGGTCACCGGACCATCACCGCCGGGAGTGTCAGGGGCACGCTTCGCACGATGGGGATGGCACCGGTCGCCACGGTGGCCCGAGCGTTCTCGACATGTGTGAGGAAGGGGCGGCATCGAGTGCTGCGGCGCCGCTTGGGGGTGCTCACCGTTCACCCACCGCCTCGATCCGTGAATGGACGCTGACCAGTGCTGCGATCAGCCTGTCCGGCTGCGCGGTGTCCAGGGTGTCCGACGCCGTCTGCTGGTGCAGGGACACGCCCTTGGTCATGTCGACCAGGACGACCCCGGGCGTCAGGTCCGGCACGTTCTTGGCCCACGCCGTGCGCATACCGGCTGCGTTCGGCTGGCTGATGGACGCCTGTTCGACTGCGGTGGTTCTGGGGATCTTCGCGCTCATGATCGCGCCCTCGTTACGACCTGCCAGCTTCGGACCGCCCTGGCCAGGTCGCCGACGTCGGCGGACGGCTTCGGACGGGAGATGTCCTGAAGGACTCCGAGCCCGAGACGGTTGAGGTCGTTGCGCCGCCGGGCCTGCTCCTGCTCCCACGCGAGGTAGTACGGCGGTATCCGGAGCGGGTTGTCAGGGGCGTCGGGGGTGGGCTGTGTGGGCGGCGCTTCCCAACGCGGGGGCGCCACGAGCGACCTGTGTGGTCGGACCTCCGACGAGTCTCGTGTGGACGGAGAAGTGGTGGGGTGAGAGGGCCGGGCGTGGTGGCGGCCGGAAACCGGGGGAGCGAGCAGGCGCCTCAGCCGCCAGAGCAGTTGCAGGCATCGCACGGGGGGCGACCTCCTGTCAATCGGATGCCGGATGGAGGGTCCGACGGGAGTAGATGAGACTCCATCATGGAGTCGCACAGTTGAAAAAGCAATGCCTAAATAGCAATGTCTAAAAAGTCCGCTTGGGGCTGTCGCGGGCCGTAGGATTTCCACACACGGAGGAGGCACCATGACGGAGGACTTCAGCCCGACCGCGAGGCGAAGGCGGTTGAGCGCTGAGCTCGCAGGCCTGCGGGAGAGACACCGCCAGCCGGACGGGCGCAAGACGACTTCCGCCGATGTCGCCGACGCTCTCGACTGGCAGAGATCCAAGCTGTCCAGGATCGAGACCAACCAGTGGAAGCGACCGAGCAGACGCGATGTCAGTGACCTTCTGAACTACTACGGCGTCACCGACGAGACCTACCGTGACTACCTCCTTGACCTGGTCAAGGAAGGGCGTAGCCGGGCGTGGTGGACGGACGTCGAGGACCTCTACGGATCCACGAACTACATCGGGCTGGAAGCCGTCGCACGGCGGGCCAGGAGCTGGGGAGTCATCGTTCCCGGCCTCTTCCAAACGCGGGACTACGCCGCCGCGGTGGTGATGGGAGGCGGCATCCGGGACCTGACCGAGGTCGACCGACGCGTCGACACAAGAATGACCCGCCAGCTGATCCTGGAACGTCCCGAGCCCCCGCAGGTCTGGGCCGTCGTGGACGAAGCGGCCATCCGCAAGCCCGTTGGCGGACGCGAAGTCCAGCGAGGCCAGGTGCAGCACCTGCTCGACCTGACCCAGGCCGAACATCTCACCCTCCAGGTGATGCGGGACGCGACGGGAGCCCATCCGGGGATGGGCTCGTCGTTCTCGATCCTGGATTTCGAGTCCGGGGACAGACCCGTCGTCCATCTGGAGACCCTCACCGAGAGCCTCCTGCTGGAGGACCCCAAGAAGACCGACCGGTATGACCTGATGTTCAGCCACGTATCGGCTGCGGCTGCGTCGCCGGTCGAGACAGCGGACTACCTGCATGAAGTGCTGCACGACCTGTAAGGAAAACTGTGACTCGTCTACCCCACTCCGCCGATGACTTCGAATACCGCAAGGCCAGCTACTCCACCGCACACGGTCAGGACTGCGTGGAAATCGGCGACCTCCCCGGGGCATCGGCCGTGCGTGACACCCAGCACCGCGAGCAGGGAGCACTGCTGTTCGAGTCCACCGAATGGACTCGCTTCCTGACGGTCGCGAAGGCCAGGTAGTCCCCGAAACGGAAGGGAGCCCCACCGACCGGCGGGGCTCCTCATCTGCTCCGCCAGTGAAAGCAAGCGCTCCTTCGAGCATCAGACACCCACCTGAAGGCCTTCTTCTGCCAACAGCCGGATACGGCTGCCGTGATCTCGGTACGCTCCTGAGGCACGATGACGGCGAGGCCCAGGGGGCGCGTGATGCGGGAGATCGAAACGAAGTACCGGGTGACAGACCCCGAAGCGCTCATGCTCGCACTCAAGGCCGCCGGGGTCGAGCTGGGAGAACCGGTCTTCCAGGACGACCAGGCCTACGCCCCCGGGGGCTGGACACCGGAGATGGGCAAGGTAGGCCACACCTTCGCCCGGTTGCGCAGCCTGGACGGCGGCGTGCACGTCTTCACGACGAAGACACCGCTGGCCAACTCCATGGAATGCGTCGAGCACGAGACGGTCGTCGCCGACCGGGAGCGGATGCACGCCGCCGTACTGGCCATGGGCTACGAACCCACCGTGCGCATCGTCAAGAGCCGACAGACCGGTGCCGCCGATGAGATCTCGGTGTGCGTCGACGTGGTCGAGGGTGTGGGGGCTTTCGTCGAACTGGAGCTCGTCATCGACGACGACCGCGACGGCCTGGCGGTACAGGCCGAACTCGACTCCTGGGCGCGCGGGCTCGGCGTGGAGTTGGAGCGCACCACCGACACCTACGACACGCTCGTACGCGCAGCGGCCTGAGGGATCACCAGCCGTGTGGGGCGAACCCCGCTCCGTCGAGCCAGGCCCGGATGCCCTCGGCAGGGTAGGCGATGGTGTTCGACGGCAACAGGTGCGGGTCCACCCACACGAGCTTGCCGCACTCGTCGGGTTCGGCGTTGCGGGGCTCGCCCTGCCACTCGGTGGCCACGAAGAACACACCGATCCGGGCGTGCCCTGGCGCCTGTTGGTGATGGACGACAGCCGCCAGGGTGAGGTGGTCGGTGTCGATGAGGACTGCGGTCTCCTCCTGCGCCTCACGGGCGGCAGCCACGTGCAGGGGCTCGCCCTCCTCCAGGTGCCCGGAGGGCAGGTGCAGCATCCCGTCGCAGTACCCCGTGCCCTGCCGCTCCAGCAGCACGATCTCGCCGTCCCGGTGCAGGATGACGTGAACGTCGACAACACTGGTGTGCGGCATGGCGGGGTCCTGTTCATGATCAGGCAGCGGCTCGATCCTGCGACCATAGCGCCCTGATGAGGCCCGCGAGGTGCGACACGGTCTTCTTCACTCCTGGGGAGGTGTCCACGACCTCGGTGAGTACACCCTCTCGGGACAACTGGTCGGCGACCCGTGCGTAGAGCGCCACCTCCCGCGCCGCGGTGGTGGGGTCGTCTTCGAACCGACCGTGTGAGCCCCGCGCGGTCAGCCGCTCGCGTAGCTCCTCGGCCGGAGCGGTGAGGATGACCTGGAGGTCCGGCGGCTCCGCGAACCTGTTGAGTTCGCGCACGAACTTCTCGGGGACCTCGTCCAGTCCGGCCTGGAGCACGAGCGAACTGGCGGTGTAGCGGTCGCACAGTACAAGGTGGCCGTCGGCGAGGGCGGGCCGGATCTGGTTCTGGAGGTGGTGGTAGCGGTCTGCGGTCACGAGACAGGCCAAGGAGAGCCCGCCTAATTCTCGGGTGCTGGTGCGGGCGAGCTGGCCGATGGCCGCCCGCGAGGGTTGGGTCGTGGCGAGCACCGGCGTACCCGCCGCGGCCAGGAGCCCGGCGAGAGCGGCGACGGTGGTGGACTTCCCGGCTCCGCCGGGGCCGTCGAAGGCAACGAACATACCCTTGCTCACGCTGCGCTCCTTCGCTCGTGCTCCCCATGGGACAGTCCGACCAGAGCGGCGCGCACCTCGTCCACGCTGGCCTCACCGAACTGGATGTTGGAGGAGAAGTTGAACTCGTCCCTCTGCCTCATGCCCTCGTCGACGCCCTGGTCGGTGAGATCGACCGCGGTGTAGTTCAGGAGCTGGGCGGGGGTGTAGCGGCCGGTGGCGATGAGGCGACCCCATTCCGGGGTGCCGGGATAGGGCCGGAACTCGAACACCGAGGACCGGAAACGGCCGGGCGCGGTGGCGGTAAGGTCCCACAGCTCGCGTACCAGAGCCACGGTTTGAGCCATCTCGGCACGGGTCTCGCTGGGAAAACCGACGATGAAGTAACCCTTGACACTGATCCCGCGCGCGACCAGGCGTGCCACGGTGGAGCGGATCATGTCCCGGGTGATCCGCTTGTCGATGTGGGCGAGCATCCGTTCAGAACCGGACTCAATCCCGAGCGCGACCTCACGCAGGCCGTTGGTGAGCAGGAGGTCGAGAGTCGCGTCGCTCTCCCGGGCCAGGACGTTGATCCGTCCGGTGGCGTCCCACACCGCCCATTGGCCGACACGGTGTTCGGCGAACCCCGCCATCATCTGCGCGATGACGCGTCGGGCACCGAGGAAGAGGTCGTCCACGAACCGGAACGCGCTCACGCCGAGGGCGTCGCGCAGGTGCTCCATCTCGGCGACCACGTTCTCCGGATGCCGGACCCGGATGGTCACGTCAGGGTTCGCTGACACAGCCGCGCCGCAGAACGAGCAGTCGTAGGGGCACCCGCGCGCACCGACCATGTTGGCCTCCAGGCGCCCGTTCTCGAAGTGCGGGTCCTGGGCCAGGAAGAGCCGGTCCACGAACGGCAGGCCGTTGATGTCGGGTGCCAGGTGGTGTCCCTGCCCCGGCCTGCCGCCGGTGACAGGTGTCTTCAGGATCGGGTCGAGCCACATCACCCCGGGTAGGTCGCCCCGGGTGCGGTGGTCGGTGAGCAGCTCGACCGTGCGGGTCTCGCCTTCGCCGATGACCAGCGCCTCGCATCGGGCCATGCGGGGGTCGGTGAGGATCTGGGTGGGCATGGCCTTGGCCTGATGGCCGCCGAGCATCACCTTGATGTCGGGGTCCAGCAAGGAGGCGATGCCTGCGGAGATCTCGTAGGTGGGGGCGAGTAGGTTGAACCCCGCCCAGCCGGGACGTGCGGCGTTCACGACTCGGACGACGTCGGCGACCGGGAGGCCCAAGGCTTCGGCGTCGAGCACGCCGACGTTGAACCCCGCGCGGGCAGCGTAGGTGGCGATGTACCCCATGCCCAGGACAGGCAGGGTGAAGTCGTTGACGCGCGGGCGTTCCGCGTAGTCGCGCAAGGGGGCGTTGACGAGCAGCAGGTCGAGGTCGCGAGCGGGGTCGTGGCCGCTGATCAGCTCATGAGGGCGGTTGGTCCTGTCCACGAGGTCCTCCCAGTGCGAGGGTGAGCACGGTCAGGGTGGAGAGTTCTGAGGAAGTGGTGACGAAGGTCCGCCACAGGCGGGCGAAGCTAAGTTCGTCGGTAGGCCAGTTGAATCCGGGGACGGAGTCGGCAGCCCACTTGCGCACGGCCATGTCGCCGTAGGGGTAGAAGGAAAAGTCGCCGGTGTAGTCCGCGAGCGCGGCACCGGCGGTCCAGGGGCCGATCCGGGGGACCGCTTGGACCTCGGCCACGAGGTCTTCCGGAGGCAGCTCCGCCCACCTGTCACCGAGTTCGATGAATGCCTGGGCGGCGGCCGTGAGGGGGCGGGCCTTGAACTTCATGCCGAGTTCGGCGAAGTCGGACTCGCGCAGGGCGAGGACGGTCCGAGGAGTCGGGAAGGGGTGAGGGCCTTCTTCGGCGGGTGCCCCGAAGGCTTTGCTGACCCTCTGGTACATCAACCGGGCCTGGTCCGCGCGGATCACCTGACGGATAATCGCGGTCGCCAGTGCATCCCACAGGTCGGGGTTGCGTAGGCGCTGGACGGGCCCCTGTCCTACCAGCGTGGAGCGCAGCTCGGAGGGGGTCCGGTCGGATAGGTCGGCGGGGTCGTAGAGGTCCACTGAGGGTCCGGGGCCGGAACCTCCGCTGATGCGTGTGGTCGTGATCTTCTCGCCAGCGAGCGCGAGCCAGACGTCGGTGGCGGTGAGCACCGTTCGGCGGCGCCCGGTTTCGTTGGTCTGCCAACCGGGGTGCTCGCAGATCAGGTGCATGAGAAGTCCTTCCGGGGGTGGGCGATGGCTGTGACTATTCCAGCCCTCTCAGGGCGTCTCTGCTCGTTTTGCGCCACTCCTCGTACAGCTGGGAAAGGGGTCGGCCGGTACTGGCCACGTCGGACTGGATGAAACCTCCGGACGCCAGTGTCACGGGCCGTTACGGTGAGACAACCATTTCCTGGGCCGTGTCGGTATGGGTGCGTGGCCGGGGACCCTGCCAAAGCTGCCAAAGGTGTTTCGGAGAGCGGAAATGCGCAGCCCCAACCTGAAGCTGAAGGCCGTGATCACTGAACTCGGGTGGTCACAACAGCAAGTCGCAGCTCGGTTCGTGCGCGTCGCGAGAGAGATGGGGCACTCTGACCTGCTGAGCGTGGGACGATCCACCATCTCCATGTGGGTCACCGGCACACAGCCGCAGGGTCATGCGCCGGACGTGTTGCGTGAAGCGCTCGCCCGAGGACTCGCGCACCCTCTGCACCTGGAGGACATCGGGCTGGGGCGTTCCCCGATGCCGCCTGTCCAGAGCCCATGGGAGGCCGATACTCTGGCCGCGCTGGCCGAGGTCGGGAGCGACGTGCACAGAAGGCGATTCATCGGCACCGCCGTCTACTCAGTGGCCGGACTCGCGCTCCCCGGGGGATCCTGGTGGCGGGCGAGCGTTGACCGTGCAAGCGCCCGGTCGGCGGGCCGTGGGGTCGTCACGCAAGAAGACGTGGAAGCGATCAGGGACGCGACCCGTCTCTTCCAGCGCCTGGACCAACAGCGAGGTGGAGGCTACGGAACTTCTGCCGCCACCGTCTTCCTCACCGACGAGGTCCTCCCGACGCTGCGCAGGCAGGCTCCCGAACGGATCCGTCATGAGGTGTTCTCCGCCGCGAGCGAGCTGGTGTACGTCCTGGGTTGGTCCTCCTTCGACGCCAACCGCCACGGCACGGCCCAACACCTCTTGCAGTTGGCGGTCAAGCTCGCCGCTGAAGCCGGGGACCGGGCCCTGGCCGGTCACGTGCTTCGGGCTCTGGCACACCAGGCCATGGACCTCGGGCATTTCCCGCAGGCCGCAGACCTGACCGCCGCCTCCATGGCCCCGGCCTGCTACGGCGCCGCGAGCCCTCGCGAACGCGCACTCCTCGGCGTGGTGCACGCCCGCGGACTCGCCCGCGTGGGTGACCGCAAAGCCTCGGCAAAAGCCCTCCTCCAAGCCGAGAACGACCTTTCCGACGCCACCGACGGAGACGACGAGCCCGGTCGAGTCTGGTTCTTCGCCCAGGCCAGCCTCGCGCACGAGACGGCTCGGACCCTTCAGGCGATGGGCGACCTCGGTGCCGCCCAGCGCGAGTTCGAGCGCAGCGCCCAGCTACGCGGTGCCGAGTTCTCGCGCACCCATGCTGTGACCCTCGGGTACCTCGGTGAGATCCAGGCGGACCGCGGTGAGATCGAGGCGGCGTGCACCACGTGGACCCAGGCGTTGGACGCGATGAGGGGAGTACGGTCCGGGCGGGCCAAGAACACGGTCCAGACCATGCGCACGGTCCTCGGTACCGTGCGCGGCCGCGGGATCGACGCGGTGCGCGAGGTCGATGCCCGCGCAGCCGAGATCCTGCGAGATATACCCTGATCCGGGCCCGCCCCAATCCGAAGGGACACAGGACTCATGGAGATCACGCTCCGCCCCATTGCCACCGTCGTCGGCGGACGCGCCGAGGTCGCCGACGACTACTGGGGAGGAGTCCGGTCGATCATCCGGCTCAGCGAGGACCTGCCCGTGAGCACCCTGAAGGGCCTGGAAGAGTTCAGCCATCTCCAGGTCGTGTGGCACTTCAGCCAGGGCTCCGGCGCCGACGTGCACCTTGGCGCGCGAAACCCCCGTAACAACCCGGACTGGCCGGAGACCGGCACGTTCGTCCACCACAACCACCGTCGGCCCGCCCGGATCGCCATCTCCCATCCGCGCCTGCTCCGGATCGAAGGTAGAGACCTGCACGTCGAGGATCTGGACGCGGTTGACGGGACGCCTGTCCTGGACTTCGCGCCGTGGTTCGACGAGTTCGGCCCCCGTGGAGACGTGAGGCAGCCGTCGTGGCCGGGCGAGATGCTGAAGGATTACTGGGCTTCCGCGGAGTAACTCTCGGCAGTGCTCCAACTCCTCGAAGGTCAGATCTGCCAGAGATGTCTTCCTTGGACGTGTTCACGCTTCAGGGAAAATGCCTCGGTGTTCCCTCGGACACGGTGCGGTGGTTCGAAGGCGGTATCTGACACTCGTAGAAAACATAACCACACTTTCAGGGGTGTCTCACTTCTTCCTATGAGGAATATGGGGCACCCTTTTCGGCGCCTGGGTTCGCTAGAGACGTGATCCATAGGTGAGACCAGAAGGTGAGGTTTCGTGATGGAACCTTACCTATCGGTGAGGGTTCTCTTACTTGGAGGAGATCTGGGGTGCTGCTTATTGGAATGAGGGCGGTCCGGCATTAGCCTCGTCACTCCGAGTGATAGTCGAAGAGGCTCTGGAGGCAGGATGAGGCTCCACAGCATTGCAGTGGTGACCTTTGTGATGACGGCCAGCGCTGCCTGCACGACTCAGGGTGCGGAACCGGACGATCCTCCGAGCGAGCAACCTGACGCGTCGTCTCCACCCGAGGTGTCGACGGAGGAGGCCGCGCTGGAGGCCTACGAGTCCATGTGGTCTGTGCTGGTCGAGGAGTCCCACCACGTGGACCCCGACTACTCGGACCTGGAGCTCTATGCCAGTGGGGACGCGTTGGCCTTGGTGGAACACGGCTTGAACGCCGAAGCCGAGGATGGATTCGTCTCACGCGGCGAGCCCACGTTCAGTCCGGAAGCTGCGGCGGACGATGACGAACTCGTGACGATCGAGGACTGTATGGACTCGACCTCTTGGCTTCGCGAGGACGGCGAGACAGGAGAGCTGGTAGAGCCCTCTCCGGAAGATCCTATTCTTCGGCAGGTGGACGCCACCGTGGATTTCGACGGGCTCTCATGGAAAGTGACCGACCTGCGAATTTGGGAGAGTGGATCGTGCGATGGATAGGAGACTCTGCTTTCTTGGCGTTGGGGACTGCGACTGTGCTCCTCTGTGTTGCAGCACCAGCATGGGCAGATCCTGAATTTCTCGGTGGTCACGTGGAATGCGGTCCATCAGGCGGGACAGGCTGCGATGTCGGTGCGGAGTCCGGGGGCGGGAGCCCTGGAGCCCCCGGCGCTGGCGGCACGGACAGCGGCGGAGACGGCGAGGGGGCGCAGGAGGCGTCGGCCGAGCCCGCGTGTGAAGTGGCCGGGTCTTTGGCGCGGTGCAGCACCACTGTCGGTGGTGGCGGGGAAGCCGCTGAGGAGGAGGTGGACTTCGAGGCGCTGGCGTTCGCGGCCCGCGCGGCCTTCACTCTCTCGGAGCCGTCCATCTCGATGTCGCCGAGCGCGGATTCCCCGGTTCTGGTGCGAGTTCCGGTGTGGATGTGGATCGGCACCGAGGACTGGCAGGAGGAGACCGCGACCGCGACGGTGCCCGGTGGTTCGGTGACCGTGACCGCCACACCCTCCTCCACCTCGTGGTCGATGGGTGACGGGACCACGGCGGACTGCGAGGGCGCCGGGACCGCCTACGACCCCCAAGAGCACGACCCCGCCGAGGAGTCCCCGGACTGCGGGCACACCTACACCTTGATCGGAACCCACGACCTGACCGCCAGCTTGTCCTGGGATGTGGAGTGGTCCAGCTCCGACGGGGAGAGCGGCACGCTCCCCGCGCTGGTCACCGAGACCTCCACCAGCGTGCGGGTGGTCGAGTCCTCCGGGGTGGTCACGTGAGGACGAGGGAGACGTGATGGTGGCGACGGCTGAGCCCCGCACAGGGGAGAAGATGGCTCCGGTACGGCTCGCGGGCAGGTCGGGCCGCCGGTGGCGTTCGGTCCTGGTCGCGGTGGCGCTCATGGCGGCCGGTGCCACGGCGGTGGTGCTCGCCCTGGGCCAGGTCGACCAGCGGGTCCCCGTACTGGTCGCGGCGGGGGACCTTCCCGCCGGCCACCAGCTCACCGCCGCCGATGTTCGCGTGGTGGAGGTGGCTGGGGCCGAGGGCGCCTCGACGGTCTCCGACGTCGACCAGGCGGTGGGCGCCACCCTCACCGTGCCTGTCGTGGAGGGCGCGGTCCTGCCGGAGACGGCCCTGGGCCAGGAAGGGGACCAGCTCGCCGCAGGGCAGGCGACGGTGGGCGCCCAGCTCACCTCCGGGCGGATTCCCTCCTCGGTCCGGGCGGGTTCGCAGGTGACGGTGGTCATCACCGACGACGGCGGGCAGGCGTCCTTCCCCGCGCTGGTGCAGACCCTGACCCCCCTGTCCGAGGAACCGGGCAGCGATGTCTTGGTGGATCTGGTGGTGGATTCGGCTCAGGCGGCGCAGCTCGCCCGAGCCGCGGCCGAGGAGCAGATCACCGTGGTCCACACCCCGCATGGGGGCAACTGATGATGGTTGCGGTGTTCTCCCTGTCGGGCGCTCCGGGGGTGACCACGTTGTCGCTCGCCCTGGCCAGTACCTGGCCCGCACCAGGCATGGCGCGGGTGGTGGAGGCGGACGCCTCAGGCGGAGATGTGGCCGCGTGGTGGCGTCTGGCGCCGTGGCCGGGGGTGGTGGATCTGGCGGCGGCCAGCCGCAGCGGCCAGGACCACGAAACCCTCGACCTGGGGTCCTTCTCGCAGGTGTTGCCGGGCGGGCTGCGGGTCTGCGTGGCGCCGCCCACGGCTGAGCGCACGACCGGGGCGGTGGGGGTGCTCGCCCACAACCCCAAAGCCCTCACCGAGACTGTGGTGGATCTGGGGCGGGTGGCCCCATCCACGCCTTCTGCCTCCTTGCTGGAAGCGGCGGATGTGGCGGTGTTGGTCACCACCGGCGACGTCGCCCACCTCAAACGCGTCAAGGAGTCCGCCCCCGGGCTGCGTTCGCGGTGTGCGCATGTGGGCGTCGCCGTGGTGGGTGCGGACCGGAGTGCGGCGGAGATCAGCGGCGCGGTGGGTCTGCCCGTGTGGGCGCGTGTGCCCCATGATCCGCGCACGGCCGCGTTCCTGTGGGGGCAGGGCGAGGTGCGCCGGGTGAACCGGCGCCCACTCATTACCGCCGCCCGGACTCTGGCCCACGCTCTCGAAGAGCAGGGGCGAACCGAATCCTCCTCCTCTGCCTCGGCGCTGGCTGCGGAGGTGCCATGAGCCAGGAGATCGTTGACCGGGTTCCGGTGGTCACCGCGGAGGCCACTCGACGGCTGAGCGTCCGCGCGGCGCAAACCGACCCGGTGGTGGGGCAGGAGTACCGGTCCCTGGCACGTCGGGTCATCCGCCAGATCCTGGAGGAGCACGCCAGCCGGGCCCTGGCCACCGGCAATCCGGTTCTGGACCGTCCCGCCGAGGACGCTATCGCCCGTCAGGTGCTGGCGCGGGTGTGCGGGCTCGGCCCGTTGGAATCGCTGCTGGAGGACGGCGAGATCGAGAACGTCAACCTCACCGGGACCGCGGTGTGGGTGCGCTACGCGGACGGTCGCCGCGAACACCTGCCACCTATCGTGGACAGCGCTGACGAGCTGGTGGCTTTGGTGCGTCGGATCGCCGCCGACTCACCCACCGGGGAGCGCCGCTTCGACCCGGCCGCCCCCATCTTGGACATGGCCCTGGCCGACGGTTCCCGGCTCAACGCCATCCTTGATGTCTCCCACCAACCGGCGGTGTCGATTCGCCGTCACCGCTACCGCACCACCGGCCTGGGCGAGCTGCGCCGACTGGACACCCTGGACCCCACCCTGGTCGCTCTGCTGCGTGCCGCTGTGCGTGCCCGCAGGAACGTCGTCATCACCGGCGGAACCGGTGCCGGGAAAACCACTCTGCTGCGCGCCCTGGCCACCGAGGTCCCGCCGCAGGAACGTGTGGTCACCATTGAGGACGTGCCCGAACTCGCCCTGGAGCGGGACACCTCCGCGCACCCGGACGCGGTCGCCCTGCACGCCCGACCGCCCAACACCGAAGGCCGCGGCGAGGTCACCGTCGCTGATCTGGTGCGGGCGGCGCTGCGGATGTCCCCGGACCGCGTCATCGTTGGAGAAACCCGCGGCTCGGAGACTGTTCCGCTGCTGACCGCGATGTCGCAGGGCAACGACGGGTCCTTGACCACCCTGCACGCGGCCAGTTCGGCGGGGGCGTTCACCAAGTTCGGTGCCTACGCTGCCCTGTCCGACCGGCTTCCGTTGGAGGCCACGTCTTTGTTGGTGGCGGCGGCCGTGCACCTGGTGGTGCACCTGTCCGCGACCCCCACCGGAGGGCGCCGGGTCACGAGCGTGCGTGAGGTGGTGGGCTCGGACGGCGCCCAGGTGCTCTCCAACGAGATCTACCGCTATGACACCGTGCGGAACTGTGTCGCCTCCGCTGCGCCTCCCAGCCCGGATACTTCTCAGGCCCTCGGCTCTGCGGGGTTCGATGTTGCTTTGCTGGCCGGTCCTGCGCCGTCGGTGAACGGGCGGCGGCGATGAACCTCCCCGGATTGGTGCTTGGAGGCCTGGGCGGTGCGCTGCTGGGCGCGGGCGTGTGGCTGACGCTCCGACTGTTGGTGGGGGCCCTGCCCGACCGCACACCCACATCCACATCCACAGCGTTGTCCCTGGAAGGGGTGACTCGGGCACGTCTTCTCCGCGTCGCTGGGGTGGTGGCGGCCGGGGCCGTGGTGTGGGTGCTCACTGGCTGGCCGGTGGCCGCGATCCTGGTCGCCGTCGCTACGTGGTGGCTGCCCCGACTGCTCGGCCCGGACCACGAACACACCGTCCAGGTCGCCCAGGTCGAGGCGGTGGCTGGCTGGGCCGAGCAGATCCGCGACCTCATGGCCGGAGCTGCCGGGTTGCACCAAGCCATCGCGCACACCGTCCCCACCGCCCCCGCGCCGATCCGCGCAGACGTCGCCCACCTGGCCGACCAACTCCAACACGGCGTCCCACCCGAGGACGCCTTGCGCGCGTTCGCAATGCGGGTGGACGTGCCCACCGCGGACCTGGTGGTCGCGGCTTTGTCCGGGGCGGCCACCCGCCAGGCTGCCGACCTGGGCGGACTGCTGTCCTCCCTGGCCCAGGCCGCACGCGAGCAAGCGGCGATGCTGGTGCGGGTGGCCGCCACCCGCGCACGGGTGCGCACCTCCGCGCGCATCATCACCGGCACCACCCTGGGCATGGCCGCCATCCTGGCCCTGATCAACGCGAACTACCTGGCCGCCTATGACACCGGCACCGGGCAGGTAGTCCTCGGCGTTATTGGTGCTTTGTGGGCGGTGGGCATGGTCTGGCTCGCCCGCCTGGCCCGCACCGACCTCGGACCCCGCGTGCTCGCCCGCGAACACCCCAAAACCGCATCGGAGGTGGACGCGTGAACCCGTTCCTGCTGGCGGCGATCGGAGGCTCCTTGGTGGCGGCCGGGGTGTGGGTGGCCCTCCTACCCAGGCTGTCCCGTCCGTCCCTGGCCGAACTCCTCGCAGATCCACTCCCACCCGCTGAGCCCGCTCCTGGCCAGGAGCAGACAGCCGGTTCCTCGGGGTGGTCGCGCAGGCTCGGCGCCCCCGCGGTGCCGCTGCTCGCCGCTGTCGGGTTGCCGACCAGCCGCACCCGCCGCCACCTGGCCGCCTGCGACCGGGACGTACCCGGATACCTGTCCCAGAAAGCCGCCATGGCGGCCCTCGCCCTGGTGGTGCCACCTTTCCTCGCGGCGGCTCTGACCGCGTGGGGCATCGCCGTATCCCCACTGTTCGGCATCGCGGCGTGGGGGGTGTTCGCGCTGGTGCTGTGGATGGCCCCCGACCTGGAGGTCCGCGACCAGGCCAAGGAGCGGTCCGAACAGATGCGACACACCATCGCCGCGGTCTGCGACCTGGTCGTCATCGCCCTGGCCGGAGGCGCCGGAGCCACCGGCGCCCTGACCGACGCCACCAGCACCAGCGACACCTGGGCCATGCGCCGCATCCGCACCGCCCTGTACGCCGCCACCATCCGCCACGACCCCGCCTGGGTCGCCCTCGAAGAACTCGGCGAACGCTACGACGTGCCCGCCGCGGCCGAACTGGCGGCGAGCCTGCGCCTGGCCGGAGCCGACGGCGCCCGCGTGCGCGCGAGCCTGGCCGCCAAAGCCACCTCCTTGCGTACGCAGCACCTGGCCGAACTCGACGCCCACGCCCAGTCCGCCACCGAACGCATGAGCCTGCCCGTGGTGCTGATGTTCGCCGGATTCCTCGTCTTCATCGGCTACCCCGCGCTGCACCTCATCCTC
The DNA here is from genome assembly GCF_965343085.1 of Nocardiopsis synnemataformans. NCBI lineage: Bacteria > Bacillati > Actinomycetota > Actinomycetes > Streptosporangiales > Nocardiopsidaceae > Nocardiopsis > Nocardiopsis synnemataformans. The sequence continues at coordinate 78,998 of NZ_CBDRFA010000007.1, forward strand.
ACCGGAATGTGACCCCACCCTGGAGAAACGACCATGCTCTCTTACCTCCTCGCCCGCTGGCGCAGACACACCCGCCCCGATGACGGCTACTCCACCGAAACCGTCGCGGTCACCGCCACCCTGGTCGCCCTGGGCCTGGGAGCCCTCGCTTTGATCGGCCCCGAGGTCCTGGAATGGGCCGGATCCATCAGCCTCGGATAACACCGATGCGCCCCCTGGCCCCACCACCCACCGACCCCGACAGCGACCGGGGCAGCACCGAGCTGGTCGTGGCCACCCCCTTGATGCTGCTCCTCCTCGTACTGGTGGTCCAGGTGGCGTTGTGGGCGCACGCCGACCACGTCGCCCAGACCATCGCCCAACACGGCCACGCCGCCACCCGGGGGGTGGAGGCCACCGAGGCCGACGGGCACACCCGCGCCACCGAGGTCGCCACCCAGCTCAGCGGGGACCTGCTCGACGGTGTGGACATCGAGGTCGAGCGCACCGCCACCACCGCCACCGTGCGCGTGCAGGCGAGTGTGCCCACGATGATCCCCGGCCTGGACTGGCCGGTGAACGCCGAGGTCTCCGGGCCCGTGGAACGCCTCACCCCAGGCGGCGGGCCATGATCGGCCGAAGCGGGGGAGGGGACCGGGGTTCGGCGTCGGCGGAGCTGGCCCTGCTCACCCCGATCCTGATCGCCATCGCCCTGCTGGTGATGCTTGCCCACCGCATCATCACCTCGACCATGGCCGTGGACACCATCGCCCACGCCGCAGCCCGGGCCGCCACCCTGGAACGCACCCCTGCTTCCGCTTCCACTGCTGCTGAGGCGGCCGTTGCGCAGGCGGTGCGTACGCACTCCCTGAGCTGTGCCAGCTACGACCTGGCCTTGGACACCAGCGGCCTGGCCCCCGGCGCCACCGTGACGGCCACGTTCACCTGCCACGCCGACCTGTCCGACCTGACAGGCCTGGGACTGCCCGGCACCCGCAGCATCGAAGGGGTTGCCTCATCGGTGGTGGACACCTACCGGAGCACCCCATGAGAGAACCACACCACTCCGATGACGGGGGGCAGGCGACCGCGTTCCTCATCATCATGGCCACCGCCCTCCTGCTGCTGGTGGCGTTCGTCTTCGACGTCGGCGGCGCACTCGCAGAACGCTCCCGCACCCTGAACCTCGCCCAGGAAGCAGCCCGCGCGGGAGCCCAGCAGATCGACCTGGCCGCCTACCGCGCCGACGGCACCCTGATCCTGGACCCCACCGCCGCCTCCGCCGCGGCAACCGGGTTCCTCACCGACGCCGGAGCCCAGGGCACCGCATCAGTGGACGGCGACGTCATCACCGTCACCGTCGAAAGCACCTTCACCTTCCGCCTGCTGCCGTTGGGCTCGCGCACCGCTTCGGGGACCGCGAGCGCCACCCCTTTGACCGACCCGGCCACACCCACGCCGTGAGGCACCCATGACACACCTGCGTCTTCGCCAGTTCGCCGTACTCCTGACCACCGCCGGCCTGCTCGCCGGGCTGCCCTGGCTGGCCACCACCCTCACCTGGCCCACCCTCGACCTCACCCTCCTCAACGTCGAGGTCCACCTGCGCAGCGCACGCCTGCCCGAAGGAGTGGCCACCGCCGCCCTGATCACGCTGCTGTGGGGAATCTGGGGGCTGTACCTGCTGGCCTTGGCCACCGAAGCCCTCACGATGGTGCGCCGCAGGCCCGTTCACCTGCCACTGTTGCGCCCCTTACAGCTCCTGGCCGCCACCACCCTGAGCACTCTGGTCGTGACCCCGACCGCCGCTCACGCCACGTCCACCACCAGCACGGTCACCGCAGCACCCGAAGAGCCAGATGACACCGCCCCGGCCACGACAGCGGAGGAACCCGACGAACCCGTCCTGGTCGAGCGTTCCCGCACCGTGGACGCCTTCGGCTACGACTCCGCCGAACTGACCGAGCAGATGCGCACCAACGTTGAGGCCAGCGCCGACCTCATCTCCCGCCACGGAGCCCCCGAGATCCCGATCGTGATCACCGGGCACACCGACGCGGCAGGGGACCCCGACTACAACCTGGCCCTCTCGGAGCGGCGCGCGGAGGCGGTCGCGGACGCGCTGCGTACGCACCTGGGTGAAGACGGGGTGGTGATCGAGACCCGGGGAGAGGGAGACCAGGCCCTGCTTGAGGCCGACGACGACGCCGAGCAACGACGCGTCGAGATCTCCTACAGTGTCGTCGTCGCTCCGCCCACCGAACCCACAACCCCCGCAGGACCCGACGACACGGGGACCGCCGACGATTCCGACGACGCTCAAGGCCCGGCTGTGGGCCTGTCCCTGCCCAGCGGGCTGATCCTGGTCATGACCACCGGTGTTGCTGGAATCCTGACCGGCGCGGCGATCGAACGGCGCCGAGACCTGCGCGGCCAGCGCGAAGATGAAGGGCAGGAGAGCGACGGCTTCGAGGACAACGACCCAACAGAGGGTGCGTCCGAGTCCACCACGTTCGCCACTGGTGCCCAGGGCCGAGTCGATAGCCAGGATCAACAGGACCTGGCAATCCTGGATCTCGCCCGAGCCCCCGGGCTCGGCATCACCGGCCCCGGCGCCGAAGGGGCGGCCCGCACGCTTCTGGCCCGAGCCTTGGAGACCACCGACAGCGATCTCACCATCGTTGTCCCCAGCGCCGACCTACGCTCCCTGTTGGAGGACACCCGGCGTTTTCCCCTGCCAGGCGAAGACTCCCCGGTGATGGTCACCGACACCGTCGAAGATGCTCTCACGCTGCTCCAGCTTCAGGTGCTTGCCCGCCATCGCGCCGAGGACGAACAGGCCGAGGACGACGGCATCGCAGCCGCACAGGGGCCCCAGTTCGTGTTGCTGACCCGGGCCGAGACAGGCGTCGCCGCGGAGGCCACCTCCCTACTTGCCCACACTGATCGGATGCCCCTCAGCGCCGTCCTGCTCGGCCCCTGGCCGGACGAGGCTGGTGCGACCTGCACCCTCGACAGCGAGGGCACCATCACCGAAGCAGGGCCCCCCTTTGCCGATGTGGTTGGCCACCGGTGGGCCCCCACCACCTCCACAGAGCTGCTTCAGGCCCTGACCCGCCACCAGAGTTCTCCGACGCCCACCAAGGCCAGCGAACAGGACGACGACCACGACGACGAAACCCGCGAGGTCGCGCCCTCTCAGGCTTCGCCAGAAGGGTCCATCAGCCCTCAGACGAGCGGAACTGTGTCGATCACTGTGCTCGGCCGCATCACCCTGGCCGTCCACGGCCAGCAGGTGCGTCCCCACCGCAGGGCCGCCTACGAAGTTCTGGCCTACCTGGCCGCCCACCCGGCCGGGGCGCGTCTGGAGGCCGCGGTCGACGCGATGTGGCCCGCCGACGCTTCTCACCGCGGCATCCGGCGCTTCCATGATGCCTGCACCGCCGTGCGAACAGCGTGCCGTCCCCTTCTCGGGGAGGACGCGACAGCCGTCATCACCCACGACGGTGACTTCTACCAGCTCAACAGGGACCTGGTGGTGTGCGACCTGTGGCGGATCGACCAGCTCCTGGACGAGGCAGACCACAACGGCGATGCTTCCTCGCTCGTCACGGCCGCAGCGGCCATGTTCGACGACGACTTCGCCTCCCAATCCGACTTCGTCTGGGCCGAAGGAGTGCGCACGCGAATTCGAGCCAAGCTCGTTTCCGCGTTGACCGAGTGTGCGAAAAGAACGGAATCAGACGCAGCTATTTCGATGCTGCAAAGAGCGCTCAGAATCGAACCGACTGCCGAAGAAGCCGCGCAAGAACTCGCTGCCAGGTATGATGACAAGGCGGATGCGAGGTCGGCCGAACGGGTCCGTGCCTCACATAAAGCGGCCCTCGAAGAAGCTGGAACCTCCCTCCGGTAGCCGTTTCTTTTCGGGTGCTGACGGCGGCGCCCACGAAGCATAGAAGTGTTCCGGTTTTGCCTTTCCTGCTTTGTGGTGCTCCATATTTTCCCCAGGGTCGCATCTCTCCCTTTTCTGCGGTGGCTGGGTCCGCCCCAGGGCTAGCCGTACCCCTCGCCGTGCACCCCACCCCTCTGGTTGGCTGGTCCCGGCGTGTGTAAAGCCCCAGTTCAGAAGACCCTTAGGGGTCACCGGCAGTACCCCGGACTGGTGCCGCCTGCGGCTATAGAAAATTCGGCTGGCGGTCGCTGGCGTGTCCTTGTTCCTTGAATCAGCGTGATCTCCCTTGTCTTTGAGTTACTCCTCCCATTTCTATTATCCATCCCTTTCTTCCATTTGATTGTGGCCACTGTTGTTTCCTTGCGATTCCTTCCTTTGGTTCATGTGGCGCTGATTGATTCGCCTGAAAAAGGGTGGATCTAATTCCCTTCGCTCTGTTATCCGTGCCTGCGTTTTGGGTATGTTTATAGGTGACTAGCAAAGGGAGTTGATCATATGTCTGTCGTGTCGATTAGGCATGATGTTGGCGGACCGTTCGGTCTGCTGTCTGGCCGTACTCCGTTCCAGTCCCACGGTGCCATGCGTGCCCACGGATTCCCGTTGAGCAGTACTGGGCGCCTTCCTGCGGAATGGGTCGAGGTCTACCGTTCCGACCGCGAGAGCCCCGGAATCGCGTACGTCGTCTACTCCTACGCGACCCCTATCGCATGGGTGCGTAAGGACGGCGAAACCGTCATCCCCGACGTTGGCTATTCGGTGACCACGTCACGGCACCAAAGCCTGTGCCGCGCGTGGATCTAGCCCGATTGTCCGGCAGTGCGCCCGGTCACACACGCGCGCGCTGCCCACTGTCGGACTAGCTCACGCCAGCAGAAGGGGAAACGAAAATGCGAGTTCTTTTCGTCGGATTCTTCCATGACGGGCCGGCCTGTTCCTTCGGTGATGTCGGCACCGAAGCGGAAGCGTTCACGTCGCGCGCCGACGCGGGACGCAAGCTGCGTGAACGCGTCACCGGTAGCGGACACTGCGACTCGGCCTATCCGTTCTGCCATGAAGACATGGTGGCCACGCACGTGTGGGAGGAGTGTTCGGAAATCCTTCCCGCGTCCGAAGACGCCTACATCGACCTGTATCGAGTTGTTCCCAACGACCGTGAGGGATGGGGCTACGTCGCGCCCGAACCGGAATGGCGGATTACGGTCGGTCCCCGTGGCGGGATCCATTTCGAGTCGTTCTAGTTTGGCCGCGATGGTGGGTCGCAGCACACGCGTTCTGTGATCCGCCACCGAGGCCAACAAGAATCCTCGGAACCGAATCACCGTATCCGTTTCCTAGGGAGGAAACATGACGACGGTAACCGAAACGACGCGTCCGACCGAACCCAAGGCGCCTTTGTCCGGAGAGTTCACCGCCACGCGCGCCGAACTGCTCAACGCGCTGACCACGGTGGGCGCGTCGATCTCGACCCAGCCCGCCATCCCCGTGATGGCTGGTGTGCTGCTGGAGAGCCAGGGTGCGGACCTGTTGGTCCGTGGCTACGACTACGACACCAGTACCACCGTCCGTATCGTCGGCGCGGTCCGCACCTCCGGGCGCGTGTTGGTCTCACACGCGCAGCTGAACAAGCTCTTGACCGTGTTGGTCAAGGGTGTGCGCAAGCGCGACGCGGACAACCTGCCGGTGACCATGCGTGTGGAGGACACCCAGTTCGCCACGGTCGAGTTGGCCGACAGCGTCATCCCCTTGGAGCTGCTGCCCGTGGAGGACTACCCGGACCTGCCCGAGCAGCCGAACGTGTTCGCGCACGTGGACGCTGGAGAGTTCACGGCCGAGACTGGGCGCGTGCTGCGCGCGGTCGGTCGCGATGACACCCTGCCTGCTCTGACCGGCATGAAGATCGACGTCGGTGACCACGGGCTGACTCTGGCAGCGACCGACCGCTACCGTCTGGCCGTCGGCTACGTGCACGCGGACATCGCCACCGACGCGCCCGAGAAGGGTGCGCTGATCGACGGCGCGCTGCTGGGCAGGATCCTGCCCAAGCTGGCCGGTGGCGACATCCGACTCGGCTACGGACCAGGCCCGTTCGGTGGCCTGGTCTCGCTGGAGAGCGGACACGTGTCGGTGGTGGCGCGCCTGCACAACGACGGTGAGTTCATCAAGTACGCCGAACGCCTGCCCACCGTGGTCCAGGGGACCGTTGTCCTCGACCGTGCCGACCTGCTGACCCAGACCGAGCGGGCAGCGGGTGTCCTGGCGGCCACGATGTCGAAGTCCCAGAACACGCCGGTCGAGGTCACCGTGTCCGCTGACTCGGTCCGCGTGGCGCCCCATCTGGGGGAGGGTGCCGAACACGTGCGCACCCGCGCGCTGTCGGCGCAGGTGAGCGGTATCAGCGAAGCCACCTGCTTTGGGCTCAACCACGTGTTCCTCATCGACGCGCTGAAGAGCTTCACCGGCGACACGGTCACCCTGCACACCATCTCCCCGACCAAGCCGTTCCTGCTGACCGACGCTCCGGGCGGGCTGGTCGACCACACCGCGTTCCGCCACCTGCTCATGCCAGTGCGGCTGACCGCGTAACGCAACCGCCTGGTCCGTGCACCCCACGGGTGCGCGGACCAGGCCCCACCCCGGTCACCCACAACGCCTTACGGAGTTGTCGCCATGGCGCTGCTGAACCTCCAGATATTCGCGCTCGCACCCGAGCACACCCAACCGTTGAGCCCTACCCGCCAGTTCGAGGTCTTCGAGGAGTTCACCGGCGCGGTGATTCCCCTCCTGGAACCCACCTGCAGGGACACGACCCCGAGCACGGTGGTACTGGGATGCGCCGTCACGCCCTATGAGGGCGGCGCCCTGATCACCGTCGTGTGTATGGCCGCGTCGGCCGACACCGCCACGGACGAAGTCGCCCGACCGCTGGAAGCGGTCATGGACGACGGCCTGGACTTCTTCGAGGACTGGACACTTCACGCTGGCGAAGTCCGAGTGACCTGCGCCGACAACTAATCCCGCAGCACCCAACCAGGGTTCTGCACCCCTACCCCGATGACCGCACGTTCGGTTCAGGAGGTAACCCACGATGTCCATCACCATCCGCCACACCCGTGCCACGGGCACGCTCGTCTACGGCACCGCCAGAGGCGACGGTGCCGCCCCCGTGCTCAAGGCGGCGCGGTTCCGTCCGTCCCGCCACCTGCCCGACGGCGCTTACTGGTACCTGCCGCAGTCCCGTGACAAGGCAGCCCGACAGTGGAACATCACCGAGGCCGCGGACACGCTGCGCGCGGCCGGATTCACCGTCGCCGTCGAGATCGACGACGCCGCTTCCGGTCGGTCCTTCGCCGAAGCCGAAGCAGAGCGGTACAAGCGGGCGAACGAGCGCACGGAACGCTACGACACCTACACCAGCAACGCAGCCGACCGCTCCCACACCCACGAGCAGGCCTACCGCACCATGGCGGACCACTGGCCGCTTGGGCAGCCCCTGATCAACGATGCCGCACGGCGCTCGCACGCCCGAATGCTCTCCGCGGACAAGCGAGCCCGAACCGAGGGCGACAAGGCCAACCACTGGGCCACGCGCGCTGACACGGCCGGACGTTACCAGAGCGGTCGACAGAACATCCCGACCACGCTGCGACGCATCGAGAAACTGCAAGCCCAGCAGCGCCGCATCGAACGCGAGCTGGACGGCCCGATCGACGTGCTGTTGGCGAGCACCACACCGCCTGAGGGCGCCGTCAAGGTGGAAGAGACCCCGTGGGGCATCGCCTACCGACTGGTTCCCGTCGGAGAGCGCCGGGCACGGTTGGAAGCCGACCTTAGGCAGGTGGTCGAGGAGATCGACCACTGGCGTGACCACGTGGCCCAAGCGCAGCAGCGAGGGGTCAAGGTCTGGGACGCGACGGACTTCGCCAAGGGCGACTTCGTCAAGGTCCACGGCACGTGGGTGGAAGTCCTGCGCGTCAACCCCAAGTCGCTGACCGTGCCGTGGTCCCACATGTGGGTCGGCCGCAAGGTCTATACCCGCGCCGACGCCGAATCCAGCGACCGGGGTCGCCGCACCGACGGCAAGCTCTACACCGACCTGTTGCCCTACGACAAGGTCACCGGCCACGCGAGCGCGGACGACATCCGCCGCAAGTTCCCCCAGCAGGCCACCGAGCCCCACCCCAGCACGGAAGGAGAGGAAAAGTGATCACGCTGCCACATACCGGCATGCGAGCCCCCACGGACCGCATCCGCGTCACCAGTCTCAAGGAGGTCGACACCGGTGACGGAATCGCCTGGACGGCGGTGCTGCGCGCCGACCACCGCAAGCTCGGCACCCTCGGTGACCACGGCAGGGGCGGCGCGACCCAGCTCTACCCCGTGAACTCCAAGGCGCGACAGATCATCGAGGTGTTCACGGCCCTGTGCCGCGACCGCGACGGCGAGCCCATCAGCGAGGAGTTCGTCCTTGCCGCACTCGCCGAAGAGTACGAGTGGGCGCGCGACGTCGCCAAGGCGGACCGGACGGGGCACTACCTGGTGCGCTACTTCGACCGCATCGACATCCCCGGTTCCCTGCCACCGTTCACGCTCGCGCACGCCACTCCGCCCGACTACGCGCCCGCGCTGAAGGCCACCGAGCTCGTGACTTTGCCGCCCGAAGCCGTCCGCGCCGAACTGTGGATGGGCGAGCGGGGCTGGGTCGAGTTCCACCGCACCGCCGAGGCGAGTGAGTGACAACCCGAGCGTGGACGCGCTCACGCCCGTTCACGCTCCATAGGTCGGGGCCGACCTGTAGGCGCAGGTCGGCCCCTGCACCGCACCCCGAGAACCAACGAGATGACATCGCAGAACGAGGAGATACGGCATGTCCAGCGTACCCAGCGCGCCCGTGGTGGGCGCTTCCGTGCAACCCGACACCTGCCAGGTGATGGTGTGGCTGTGCCCCGCCGGGCAGCTCGCCCACCTGGTGCCGTTGCCGCCCGCCAGCGCCCGTGAGCTGGCCTCCCAGCTCACCACGGCAGCCGACGTCGCCGACCAGCTGAACAAGGGGGAGGGATCATGAGCACGCGCGGAGCCATCGCCGTCCCTGCCACCAGCGGCAAGGGCTGGTGGGGGCGCTACCACCACTACGACGCGCACCCCCTCGGACTCGGAAGGGAGCTGTTTCACCTGTACCACGACACCTTCGGCCGTGACCACGAGGCCATGGCGAAGGTGCTGGTCAAGGACCACCCGGCCGGATGGTCCACCGTCGTTCGCCCTTACACGCCCCAGGTCTTCGAGCGTGCCGACTTCGAGCAGGCCGGATTTCGCGACCTGAACGACCCCGACTTCGACCTCTACCCGCTCTGCTACTGCCACGGGCGGCGCGAGGAGACCGAACAGATCCTCACCTGCCGGTGCCCCAGCGACCCCGAGGGCTGCGCCCCGGTGTTCATCGAATGGGCCTATACGATCACCAAGGCGGGCATGTTCGTGGCCACTTCCTGGCACCCCGACCCCGGGGCGGGGCAGGCGTTCGTGCACCGGCCGGTGGCGTTCGTGGACTGGGACCGCACGACTGAACCGGACTGGCGAGAGGCGCAGCAGCGCGCGCGCCTGATCGACGTCCCGGATCTGACCCTCTGAGGGCTTCGACCCACACCAACGCGTGTCGGTCCTGGTGCCTGCCGGACAGAGAAAAGGGGTGGCCGGACTAGGTCCGGTCACCCCGGTCAGAACTCAAAGTGACTAGCAAAGAGATCGACCAGGTCCCACGGTAGCGCACCGGCCCACGCCCGCACATCCGCTGAACCGGTCGACACCGACAACGCCTCGGAGGGGCAGCGCCCGCGCCGTCACGAACGCGGCGGCGGCACCCTCGCTGGCAACGGATGCACCCCTGCGTACGCACTGCCCACCAGGTGTGGACCGGTCGCCGCGAATTGGGGGTGCTGGACCACCTGGTTGCCGAACACGGCTGGGCCCGCGCGGCGGGTGGGGCCGATCGGCAGCACTGCTTGGCATTCGGCCAGTCGGTAGGGCCATGCCAGGCCCGTGTGAGGAACGATTCCCGTCCAACGGCTCACGTTGGGCGTGAGCGCGAATACGAGTCCGGGGCCAGCTCCAATGCTCCAGGAAAGGCGTCGAAGGCCAGGACTACCTCCCGGATCAGCGACTCGCCGTCGCCGGGCTGATCGCGGTGGCGGTAGGTCCGCAGCCAGTTCTTGCTGCCATACCGCACCGCGGCCAGGGCCATCTCCCCGATCAGCCGGAGCCGGACGTCTTCGCGGCCGTCGATGCCGAGCTTGCCCTCCAACAACTCGACGAGTCGCGCCTGGAGGTCCTGGGTCGTGCCCGCGTGGTAAACGCGCAGAGCCGGGGTACGGGCCGCCAGCCCCCGGGTGAGCAGGTAGCGCCTGGTCCAGTCCGGGGAGAGGCCGCGGACCGCCTCCGCGTAACAGTCGCGCAGGTGCGGCAGCACCGGACCGGTGAGCCGGAGTTCTTCCACCTGGGCGGCGTAGGCGTCCCACAGCTCGCCCTCGGCGGCCATGGCGACCTCCTCCTTGGAGGAGTAGTAGCGGAAGAAGGTCCGCACGGACACCTCGACCGCGTTCACCAGGTCGTCCAGGGTTACTTCGTCGAAGCCACGCTCCTGGAACAGGTGTAGCGCGGTGTCGGCGAGGATGCGGCGGGTGCGCAGCTTCTTGCGCGCGCGTAGCGGGAGTGAGGACTCCTCGAGTTCGGAGGGGCGACCGGTCATCGGGCCAGCATAACCGCGATGGGACAGGGCCAGGAATGCCCGTTGCCCATTTTTGCCAGTCATGGAATAGTGCCAGTGACTGGCTTTTTCCTTGTTGCCCCTTCCGCGAGAGCGAGCACATGAACGACGCGAGCAACGCCGACCACGACGACCGCGTACAGGCACTGGGCGACCAGCTCGTCAAGGTCCACAACATTCTGCGAGGTGAACTCAACTCCCTGCGGACCGCCCTCGACACCGCCCAAGGGGAACCCTCCCCGCCACCGCGTCCCCTGGAGGAGCAGCTCCGCAAGAAGTGCCTCTCGTTCTGCACTTTCCTGCACGGCCACCACACAGCCGAGGACGAACACATGCTGCCCGGCCTGGCCGCGAGCCACCCGGAACTGACGCCGGTCCTGGAGCGCCTGACCCGCGAGCACGGGGTCATCAGCACGTCCCTGGACCAGATCGCGAAACTCGTGGAGAACGGTGACCCCGCCCGGATCCGCGGCGACGTCGAGCGCCTCGCCACCGAGGTCGAAGCACACCTGGACTACGAGGAGAAGCAGATCGTGGAGGCCTTGAACTCCTACGGCCCCGTGGAGATTTGAGCCTCGGCACACCAGGCGGGCCGTCGACGGAGTCCCGTCGGCGGCCCGCTGTCCGTTGATGAGCAAGCACGCGCAGGCGCCGCATCGAGGACACACACGTCAGTCCTCATCGCGATCCTCCGCAGGCGAGGGCTCCGCGCCGGAGTCGGCCATCCCTCCACGCCGGGAGGAACGCGGTTGCGTCGCAGATGAGCGCCCCCACCCAAGCCCCGTCGACCACCTCTCCGCTCCCAGAGCGGGCGTGCTCGACCCTGCCCGGGTCATGACTCCCTACGCGAGGCGCCGGGGTGCACCCTTGCAGTAACTACTCTTACGTTAGAGTAGGTTCGAGTTGGCAAGCCGTACCGACTCGCCCCCAGCCATACCGCACGACCTGAGCGCATTCGGGCCACCCCAGCGCCAGAGCCCCCGCCAGAAGCACAGGACGGGAACGCCTTGAGCGACTACCGAAGCGCTGACATCTCCACACTTCAGAAAGAGTTCGTCAGGACCAGTACTGCACTGTCGAGGCGGTACGTCGCCCTACACGACCAGGCCCCGGACGCGTACGAAGAGCAATGCTGGTTGGACCGGATCATCGAACTGCGCACTCAGAAGCGCGGCGTGGAGTACACCGACAGGGGTGCCCTCATTCGTTGTATCGACCAGTGGGCCACAAGGCTGAACGATCTGGACGTGATGGAGCGGGGCTACCAGGCCTGAGGAAAGCTTCCCTGCGGGGCTGCTCGGCTCCTGGCCCGTCGGTCCGCACCTCCTACGGCCCCGCGCATGCTCGGGACGGAAAGTCAGAGCGGGTCGCCATGGTGTTCCCCTGGCGGCCCGCTCCACGTTCGTTCGCGTTCCTGGTCAGTGCCCGCCGACCAGGGTCCCGGTCAGTTCCTTGTGCAGGTGGGCGCTGGGCTCGTTCAGCCCGGTGATCTCCACCTCCACGTCGTGCTTGCGGAAGTGCTCGGTCACCTGGTCCAGGGCTGCGACGGCGGAGGAGTCCCACACGTGTGCGCCGGACATGTCCACCACGACCTTGGTCAGACCCTGCTCGGCGTAGTCGAAACGCTGCACCAGTTCGCCGGTGGAGGCGAAGAACAGCTCGCCGTTGACCGAGTAGACCCGGGTTCCGCCGTCGGGGTCGAGCACGCTGGTCAGACCGGCGTGCACAGCGGCCTTGCGGGCGAAGAGCACCATGGACACGATCACACCCACGATCACGCCGAGAGCCAGGTTGTGGGTGTAGACCACCACGGCGACGGTGACGACCATGACCAGGGTCTCGGTCCAGGGCATGCGCTTGACGGTGGCGGGGGCGACGCTGTGCCAGTCGAAGGTCACGATCGCCACGAAGAACATCACCGCGACCAGTGCGGCGATCGGGATCATGCCGACGATGTCACCCAGCCCGACGCACAGGATGAGCAGGAACACACCGGCCAGGAAGGTGGAGACACGGGTGCGGGCGCCGGACTTGATGTTGATCATGGTCTGGCCGATCATCGCGCAGCTGGCCATGCCGCCGAAGAAGCCGACCAAAACGTTGGCGATGCCCTGGCCCCGCGCCTCACGGGCGTGGTTGGAAGAGGTCTCGGTCTGGTCGTCGACGACCTTGGCGGTCATCAGCGACTCCATCAGACCCACCAGCGCCAGGGTGATCGCGTAGGGCAGGATCAGTGTCAGCGTCTCCAGATTGACCGGCACGTCGGGGATCAGCGGGATCGGGAAGGTGCTGGGCAGCTCTCCCATGTCGCCCACGGTGCGCGCCGGGATCCCCATGGCCAGGGCGCCCACGGTGAGCACGACGATGGCCACGAGCGGCGCCGGGACGGCCTTGGTGATCAGGGGCAGGCCGAAGATGATGCCCAGGCCGATGGCGACCATGGCGTAGATCGGTACCCCGGCTCCGGCCAGGTGCGGCAGTTGGGCCAGGAAGATGAGGATGGCCAGGGCGTTGATGAACCCGGTCATGACGCTGGGCGGCACGAACCGCATCAGCTTGGCCACCCCGAGCAGGCCCAACGCGACCTGGATGAGACCGGCCAGGATCGTGGCGGCGATGAGGTAGTCGACGCCGTACTCGATCGACAGGGGAGCCACCACCAGGGCCATCGCGCCGGTGGCGGCGGAGATCATCGCCGGGCGCCCGCCCAGGAAGGCGATGGACACGGCCATGACGAAGGAGGCGTACAGGCCCACCCGGGGGTCGACCCCGGCGATGAGGGAGAAGGCGATGGCCTCGGGGATCAGCGCCAGAGCGACGACCAGTCCGGCCATCACATCCGCGCGCAGTTGCGCTCCGCTGGGCATCTTGGACATCAGGGACCCGCGAGGGGTCTTCACAGGCAGATTCATGGAACCCATCTGGTTCGGGCGGCCCGCGGTACGGACAGCGTTGTTCACGTCAGGTGTTCGGCGGCGGCGCGCGGAGCCGAGCCGCTGGCTCAGGTGAGTCGGCGGCGGGTGGGCGCCTGGGATTTCCGGTGCGGCACTCGGTGGGTGCCCCGGAGCGCGGCCTCGTCGCCGCATGCCCGGCCGTGTCCGTCAGAACCGGCCGGAAAGAGGGCGGTGATTCGCGAAGTGGCTCGCGTGATCAACCTGGTCCAACCTTACGCTTACGTAAGAGTTCGAGTCACGCAGGGCGACTGAGACAACTCTCACATGGGCACCATTTGTGCCGTTTTTCCAGATGGGGGCGGATTATTGGAGTAACGAACGCGTTTCGGGTCCGATAACACAAAGTGAGTTTCTGATACGAAACCTGGGGCGTTCACATCTTCGGATCACCCTGGGGGTTGTTCCGCATGGCTCGGTCCGCTCCAGTCGCCCGATGAGCGTGGCCGCTCACGTGCCGGGTGCCCCTGTGCGCGGATGTGAGCGGTCGGCTCTGGGTCGTCGGGCAAAGCACACCGCGACCGCCGTCAGGCCGCACAGCACGGCCAGTCCCATCACCCCGGGTCGGTAGGAGCCTGCCCACTGGTGGGCCAGGGACAGCAGGATGGGTCCCACGGCGGTGGAGGCCACGGCGACGGACTGCGTCACCCCACGCAGCGTTCCGAGGTTGGCCGTGCCGAAGTAGTAGGGCAGCGCGGCGCTCTCCACCGCGCGGGCCCCGGACGCCGCCGCTCCCAGCGCGATGCCGTACAGCAGGGCGGCTGGCCCCGGTGAGACCAGCGGCAACAGGACGAGCGCCCCCGCGTGCAGCGCCATGGCCACACTCATCAGGGCCTTGGGGGAGAAGCGGTCGGCCGCGAAACCGAACAGCAGGGCCGAGCCCAGCCCGGCAATCGTCTGGGGAAGGAAGTTGGCCGCGGCCTCGACCGGTGTGAGCCCCTGTTCTCCCAGGACGGAGATCTGATGGAAGAACACGGCGGTGACCACCAGGCCGCTGCACGCGACCGCTCCGGCCATCGCCCAGAAGACCGAGGTGCGCATGATCGCCCTCAGCGGCCACTGCGGCTCCACGGTGACGGTGGGAGTCCTCGTAGGGAGCACGGTGGTCTCGGGCTCGGCCCGGGTGACCCCACGCAACCCCCACCACGCCAGCGGCAGCACGATGACCCAGATCAGGACCGCCTCCGCCATGAAGGTGTACCGCCAGCCGAGCAGGGTGATCACGCGTTCGGCGATGAGCGGGAAGAGGGAGATCCCGGCAGCTCCGACCGAGCTGGTCAACCCCAGCAGGACACCCCGGTTGCGGGTCACCGAGACGGCTACCGCGGTCGTGGCGATCAGCGACATCCCGCCCTGCCCCAGGGCTCGCACACCGACGAACCCCACCGTCAGGCCGACCAGTTCCTGAACACTGGCCAGAACGAGCAGGAACCCCCCGAACCCCAACGCGACCAGGCCCAGGATCCGCTGGACGCCGAACCGGTCCACCGCGCGCCCCAACCAGGGGAGGGCGAGCGCACCGGTCAGCGTGCCGACCATGTAGGCCAGCGAAACGGCAGAGCGGCCCACTCCCAGGTCCGCGATGACGTGGTCGACGAAGACGGCGATGCCGGCCGTCTGCCCGGGACCGCTCATCGCCAGGACCAGAGCTGAGGCGGCGACGATCCGAAGAGTGGAGCGACGCCCGGCTGCGTCACTGGTCACGTGTTCAGCGGGAAGCGCGGTTGACAGCACGACTCCTTCGATGCGGGGGAGGGAGGGGCGCCCATGCGGGTTGGCCCCGCAGGCCTTCGGACGCCTTCCCGAGCAAGGGAGGCCGACGTTCTAGTATTCCTCGTCAACTCCACCCGCCAGCAGCGGTTCCATGAACAGCGTCGGGTGGTCGCGCTCGATGACCTTCAGGCGCCACTTGTTGTGCACCAGCACCAGGAGCTCACCGTCGGTGCGGCGCTTGAGCACCTCGGCCCCCGACAGGGCGTGCAGGACGGGAGCGGACTCGGTGTCGGTGCGCCGGGCCACCGAGTACTCCAGCGGCGAGGCCTCGATGGGGCTGCGGAACTCCTGCTCCATACGGTGCCTGACCACGTCGAACTGGAGCGGTCCGACCGCCGCCAGGACCGGCGCCTGCTCACCGCGCACGTCGGAGGTCAGCACCTGCACCACGCCCTCGGCGTCGAGCTGGGCGATCCCGCGCTGGAACTGCTTGTACTTGCCCGCGTCCACGGCCCGCGCCACCACGAAGTGCTCGGGGGCGAAGCTGGGGATCGGCGGGAAGTCCACCTTCGGGCCGTCGTAGAGGGTGTCGCCGACCGCCAGCGCCTGGGCGTTGACCAGCGCGATCACGTCGCCCGGGTAGGCGGTGTCGATGGTGGAGCGGTCCGAGCCGAACACGGCCTGGGTGTACTTGGTGGCGAACGGGCGTCCGGTGGAGGCGTGGGTGAGGACCATGCCCCGGTCGAAGCGGCCCGAGGTGATGCGCAGGAACGCCATCCGGTCCCGGTGGTTCTTGTCCATGTTGGCCTGCATCTTGAAGACCTGGCCGGAGAACAGCTGCTCCACCCGGCGCAGCTCACCCTTCACATCCGGTTTGGGAGAAGGCGCGGGGGCCAACTCCACGATGGCCTCGAGCAGCCGACCCACGCCGAAGTTGGGCAGGGCGGCGCCGAACAGCACCGGGGACGACTCGCCCGCCAGGAACGAGGCGGCGTCGAAGTCCGCGCCCAGGGCTTCCAGGAGTTCGATCTCCTCGACGGCCTGGTCCCACTCGGTCCCCTCGATCCGCGCGGCCTGCTCATGTGTGAGCGCTTCCTCGACGGCCTTGGTGGCGCCGCCGGGGGTGCGGGTCATCTTGGTGTAGACGCCGTTGCCGCGGTCGACGAGGCCGCGGAAGTCACCCGCGATGCCGACCGGCCAGTTGAGCGGGGTGGGGCGCAGTCCGATGCGCTGCTCGATCTCGTCCAGCAGCTCCAGCGGCTCGCGGCCGGGGCGGTCCCACTTGTTGACGAACGTGATGACGGGCATCCTGCGCGCCCGGCACACGTCGAAGAGCTTGAGGGTCTGCGGCTCCAGGCCCTTGGCCGAGTCCAGCAGCATGATCGCGCAGTCCACGGCGGACAACACGCGGTAGGTGTCCTCGGAGAAGTCGGCGTGGCCGGGGGTGTCCACCAGGTTCAGGACGCGGTCGTGGTAGTCGATGCGCAGGGCGGCCGAGGTGATGGAGATGCCGCGGTCCTGCTCCATGTCCATCCAGTCGGAGGTGACGCCCTTGCGGTCGCCCTTGCCGTGGACGGCGCCCGCGGAGGAGATCGCCGCCGCGTGCAGGGCCAGGGCCTCGGTGAGCGTCGACTTTCCGGCGTCGGGGTGGGAGATGACCGCGAAGGTCCTCCGCCGCCCGGCCTCACGGGTGACCGCGGCCGCGGCCTTCTCCGAAACCGGCGCTGTCGTCGTCACTTCGCGTCCTCCATCACTGCCGAATCACGTACTGGTGGGCTGCCGGTTCCGCTGCTCCCGCAGCCGTCCGGCGAACTCCTCCGCCATCGCCAACTGGTCGCGCAGGGCCTGGCAGCGGGCCGCGATAGCCGCCTCGAAGGCGTCCAGCCTCTCGCCCAGGCGGTCGCGCTCCTCCTGGTCGGTCCCGGCCGAGTTCAGCCGGTCGAGGGCCTCCAACAGCTCGCGGGTCTCCTCCAGGCTGAACTCCAGAGGTTTCATCCGCTTGACCAGGTCGAGGCGGTCCACGTCGGTCTCGGTGTAGAGGCGAAAGCCACCGCGTGAGCGCGCCGAGGGCTCGACCAGGCCTACTTCGCCGTAGTAGCGGATGGTGCGCAGGGACAAACCGGTCCGCTCGGCGACCTCGCCGATCTGCATGTGCTGCACCTGGGCCATCGCGGCACTCCTTCTCGTCAACTCTACTCTAACGTGAGATTTGTTTGGGTGGTGTTGGCCATTGAGTGCGCAACGTTAGCGCGCCCGTACGCCAGGAGGGCGCCCTGCCACGTCAGATGATCCGTCTGGGATGTGGGGGAGTTCGTCAGCGAACGCACGGACTCTGGGATCCGCGTCCGCCGCATTTCCCGATGCGGCTGGCCCGGGGGCCCTGCTCCTGGGCGGCGTGCCGGGGCGGGAATGTCTATCTGAGGCCATGGGTGCTGACGTGGTGCTTCCGAGGTGTACGGCTCTGCGTCGTCTCCTTGAACTTCGTCCCGCTGCGTCCTGTGCGCGACGCGGGCACGTCCGTCCGAGCCAAGCAGCAAGAATCCGCTCCCGGCCGACAGGAGTCGGGTGCAAGCTGCGAACTCGGCAGCCCCTGAGTGCTCAAAGGTCCTGATCGTGTTCGATGGAAACGGGGCTGTATTTCTACCCTCACGTCAAGGTAGTGTTTGCGTGCGGGCGGCAACAGCCTCCTCGGGGTCCGCCTCTTCCCCCTCGGTGCGGGCACCGGGGAGCGCCGCCGCACCTCACGCACGGCCCCCGACGACGGAGCAGCATGGCCCACTACCGGATCCATCTCAGAAACGGTTCCCGGCACACTCACCAGGCCACCCGCACACGAACCGACGCGCACAACCTCTACCTGGAGGAGCGAACCGCTGGTTCCTGGAGCGAGGTCACCGCCGCGCCGTTGGACGACGTCGCGTCCCTACAACGGCGTTTCACCGAGAACGACGGCTCGTGGACCTGGTTGAACGAGTCCTTGCCAGCGCCGGTGGGGGTGCGTGGCTGGCACTGACAGACGCCGCCTTCGCGCGGCCTCGAACGTGCCCGGCCCGGCCCTGCGACCGCCGGGCCGGGCACCTCATTTCCACCGGCGAAGATCTGAGTCCCGGGGCCAGGACCCCATCGACGGAAGCGGGCACATGTCCCCTGAACGGACTCCCTCCACCCCGCGCGCTACCGGCGCCGCCCCCGACCATCAACGGCACGCGGGCTGCCTGCTCGCGTCGGCGTGTGGCGACGCTCTCGGGGAGTCGCTTGCCGAACGCTCCCGGGGCGCTCTTTCCACAACCCCCGGATCCCCTGACACCATCGACGGGACAGCGCCGTTGCGCTCCACCGCCAGCACCGCACTGACCCTGGCGCTCGCAGACCAGCTGACGTACGGCTCCTTCCTGCCCAACACCGAACTGGATCAGGACGCACTCGCGCGCCGACTGGCCCGAACGTGGCGCGACGACGCCTCACGGGGCTACGAGGCCGGTGCGGTGCGCGTCTTCCTGGGCATGCAGAACGCCATTCCCTGGCAGGAGACCACGGCCCTTGACTCCGCCAGGGCGTCCGGCGACGACACGACGGCACCAGTGCTTCCCATCGGGCTGCTCTCGCTGCCGCTGAACCGACTGACCCAGATGGCCCGGGCAGCCGCGCGGGTCACCCACACCCATCCCCTGGCGCTGGACGGCGCGGCCCTCCAGGCCTGCGCCATCGCCTACGCGCGCCGTTCCCCCAACGACCAGCCTTTGGCGGCGACGCATCTGATCTCCACTGTGGGCCGCTATGCCACCACTCCGGAGCTCCGGACGCGACTGTCCCGCCTCAGCGGCCTCCTGCGCGGCTCCTACACACCCGCCGACGTCGCTCGGGAGCTGGGCCGCGGACCCAGCGCGCTCGAAACGGTTCCCGCCGCACTGGCGGCCTTCCTCCACTCACCCGACGATGTCGCCGCAGCGGTGCGCTTCGCCCTGGACGTCGGGGGCCAGTCCACCCGGCTCGTTTTCCTGACCGCAGGACTGGTCGGAGCGCGATGCGGACGGGATGCGATTCCGCACGCCTGGGCCGCCCGGTTGGAGGGGTGGAGGGGCATCATCGCCACGGCTCAGGCACTCCACAAACGAGATAAGCAACTCCTGCACTCCGGCTCGCCCCGGTGAGCGGTGGCCCCTTGCCCGGCCACCACTTACCGAGCCCAGCCCCCTGGCGCGGCCCCGTTCGATCGGGAGGCGCTCAGGTCGACCGGGGAACCTCGGACAGCTGCGGCCACAGGTCGCGCAGACTGGAGTAGGTGCCCTCGGGAAGCTGCCCCAGAGTCCTCAGGACCTCCTCCGACGCCCCGCGCAGATCGGCAGCGACGATGATCTGCCGACGACTGAGGACCCCGAAGCTGAATGCTCCTTCCAGGCATTGCGCGATCTCTGTGCGTGTGACCACCGTCGGTACCTCCAGGTGTACGTGCGCGCTATGCGCGAGGGGTGGGAGTAGCGGCACGGGCGCTGGTACGAAGTGGAGTCGCGCCCGCGCCGCCACGGGCGGGGCGGTGAACAACCAGGAAGCAGAACCGCCCCATATTAACTCTACCCTCTCGTGAGAGTAGAGTACCGTTCGGTCCCTGGATTTCGGATGCGCGTATCCGGTCGCCGTGTTTCGCACGAACCTGACGGGGCTCCGTGGCGTTTGAGCGAGACGTCCGCGGAAATCGGGTCCTGCCGAAAGACCCGGCCCGTGGCCCTGAGAACGGGCGATAGAAGGGTCATCCGGCCTTCTGGGCCTGCTCGGCGCGGCGCAGGAACGCCGCCGAGACCAGGGTGAGGAAGGAGAGCGCGGTCAGCGCGGCGAACGCCCACGCGTAGCCGTCCCCGTCGGAGGAGGCTCCGGCCTGGGCGAGCACCACGACCACGCCTGCGGCTCCGACGGCGCCGCCGACGCGCTGGACGATGTTGACCAGGGTGGTGGCGTCACCGATCTCGGCGGTGGCCACCGAGGCGTAGGCCGCCGCCGTCGCGGGCATCTGGGCCAGGGCCACGCCCGCACCCCGGGCGATGAGGACCACGATGAGAAGCGGGGCGGCGGGGGTGTCGGTGGCCAGGAACGGCAGCGTGGTCAGGACCAGGATCGCCGCCCCCGCCAGTGTGACACCGCCCGCTCCGTAGCGGTCGCTGAGTGATCCGCCGAGGTAGAGGGCGGCGGCCGATCCCAGCCCCATGGCCAACAGGAGCAGCCCTGTCTGCGCACCGTCCCGGTCCTGTGTGAGTTGCAGGTACAGCGGGAGCAGGAGGAGGCCGCTGTACATGTTGGCGCCGGTGAACCCGGTGGTGAGGGTGGCCCAGGCGAAGGTCGGGCGGCGCAGCAGACGCAGGTCGATGAGCGGGTGGGCGCCGCGCAGCGCGGTGAGGACGAAACCAGCGGCCAGCACGGCCCCGGAGACCACCGCGACCACCGGGAGGGCGGAGGGGCCCGCACTTCCGGCCTCGGTCCCGCCGTACAGGAGCAGGGACAGGCCCACGCCCAGGAGTACGAGTCCTCTGAGGTCCAGGGGGCGTGCCGCACTGGTCGCCCCGGCGGGCACCAGGCCCCTCGCGGCGATGAGCGCGGCCACACCCACGGGCACGTTGATCCAGAACAGCCAGCGCCAGGACACCGCTTCCAGCAGCAGCCCGCCCACGGCCGGACCCACCGCGGGGCCCAGGCTGATGACCACGCCCAGGGCGCCCATCAGCCTGCCGAGTTGGGAGGCTCCGGCCACCGATCCGATGACGGCCTGCCCGGCCGGGACCATCAGCCCTGCGGCGAGCCCCTGAAGGACGCGGGCTCCGATCAGGGCGGGCAGTCCCGGAGCCAGGGCGCACAGCACCGAGGCAACAACGAACGCGGCCAGGGACGCGGCCCACAGGCGCCCGTACCCGTAGCGCCCGCCCAGCCAGCCCGCCGCTGGCAGCGAGAGCGCCAGGGAGACGAGGTAGGCGGTGGCGACCCACTGCACGAGGCCCAGGGTGGAGCCGAGGTCGGCGCGGATGCTCTCCAGGGCGAGGTTGGCCACGGTGGAGTCCAGCATCGCCAGGAACGCCCCGGCGCCGGTCACCGCGGCGATCCACCAGGTACGGGCCGGGATCGGGGGCGGGGGTTCGGTGCGGGTGTCAGGGTCGCTCACGGCAGCGGGCCTCCGGCACTGATCGGGGTCTGGCTTCGAGCCCGGGTCCGGGTCCGGGTCCGGACACTTTTCATGGTACAACGGTACGATAAAAAGGAGGTCGGATGCCCAAGCGGGTCGATCACGAGCAGCGCCGCGGCGAGATCGCGGCGGCGCTGGTGCGCTGCGCCCGATCGCGCGGCCTGCACACCGTCGGATTCCGGGAGGTCGCCGCCGAGGCGGGGATCTCGGTGAACCTGGTGCAGTACTACTTTTCGACAAAGGAGCAACTGCTCCAGGGCGGCCTGGTCCACCTGCGCGCGCGCATCACCCAGCGCCTGCGCGAACAGCTGGCCGCGCTACCGGACCCACACGATCCGGAGCAGCGGGTGCGCACGATCCTGGCGGGCCTTCTGCCCACGGACGAGGCGAGCACCGACCTCTACTGCGTGCACGCCGCCTACGCGGCCCTCGCGCTCACCGACCGGGCCCTGGCCGCCCAACCCCACGCCTCCGGGCCCGACGAACTCCACCCTGAGCTGTGCGACCTGCTGGAGGAGGCGCGGATCCGGGGCCGGTTCTCCCCGGAGCGCGACGTCCGCTCCGTGACCACCGGACTTCTGGCACTGGCCACCGGCCTGTCCGCCTACGTCGTCTCGGGATTCCAGGGCGTCGACGAGGCCGCCGGGGAGCTCCAGGGCCGCCTCGACGAGGTCTTCACCGCCTCCGCGCCGGAGGTCCGGGACACACCACCCTCGGGGCGGTGAGCCGGGGCGGCGGACCGGATCCCACGCCGACCGCCGCCGCATCACGGACGGTCCCGCGCGCCGCCTTCGAGCCGGGCACGTTGGTCCTGGAGCCGACCGGCGAACTCCTCGGCCATGTCCAACTGCTTGCGCAGGACGCGACAGCGCTCCTCAGCCACCTCGCTGAAGGAGTCCAACCGGGCCAACAGGCCGGAGCGCTCATCCGGGGTGCCCCCTCCTGCCTCCAGGACGTCGAGGGCGCCCAGCAGGTCGCGCATCTGGTCCAGGCTGAAATCCAGCGGCTTCATCCGCTTGATGAGCAGCAGCCGATCGACGTCAGAGCCGGTGTAGAGGCGAAACCCGCCCTTGGAGCGCGCGGACGGCTCCACCAGCCCGACTTCCCCGTAGTAGCGGATCGTGCGCAGCGACAACCCAGTGCGCTCGGCGACCTCGCCGATCTGCATGTGGTCTTCGCCCATACGGCCCCCTTCTGGAACGGCGCGCTCTGGCGCCGGCGAGCAGCCAGCTCGCGCACACAAGGTTGCCACGTGATGGAACCCGGCGGGGTCGTCAGCGGCCTGGAAGGGATCGGGGGCCCTCGATCGTTGCAAGGTACGACGGCTCCGACGACGCGACGAGCGTCGCCTGATGCGGCATGAGTGGGCGCGAGACCTACCCCAACGACATCATCTGATCAGGGGGTGACACGTCTGTGTCGCCCCCCAACGGACGTTTGGTTCCAGTTGAACCACGCACCCTGCCCGACGCTGTGGAGACGGGCTTCGCGTGTTCCGCACGCAGCGCGAGGTAGTTCCGCACTGACCGGAGACGCTGCTGGGTGCCTTCTCGTCAGCTTCACAGACCACGCGAAAACGCAGGGTCCTTCGCGAGATCGGCTGGCAGAGTTCGGTGCGGTCTCCGCTCGGTGCCGGAGACCGTACCGGGGTCGAGGTGGGCATCCCGGTGTGGCGACCAGCACCGCAGGTCAGTCCGTGTATCTAGCTCTCCGCGTCGCCGCGACGGAGCCGCCGCGGGTAGCGCACCGTCAGGAACATGCCGATCGAGATGACGGTCAGCCCGGCGAGCCACAACACCGGCGGCCAGGTCAGCGACGTGCCGGTCAGCCAGGGGTAGAAGGCCAGCATGACGGCGAGGACGACGGGGAAGCCGACCAGGTCATACCCGTCAACGAAGCGGTTGCGTGGAATCAGGTGCTTCTTCGTGCGGTGGGGCATGGCGGGCTCCATGTCAGGGGGAGGGGCGCACGGCCCCCATGAACCGCGGGGCGTAGAACGTACTTTCGATGGACTCCACCCGCACGTCCTTGCCCGTCGAAGGCGCGTTGACCATCTGCCCCTCACCGACGTACATGGTGACGTGGGTGGGCGGATCCCCCGGGGCGTAGGGGCTGGTGTCGTAGAACAACAGGTCACCCGGGGCAAGTGCGGCCACATCCACCCTGGTTCCGGCCTGGTACTGGTCGGTGGTCACCCTCGGGATATCCACCCCCGCCGACTCCCACGCCCGCATGGTGAGTCCCGAGCAGTCGAACCCGTTGGGGCCGACTCCTCCCCACACGTAGGGTGTGCCCACCTGCTCCAAGGCCCACCGCGCAGCGCGGTGACCGGCCTCGCTGCCGCCTTCGGCCCCAGCGCTCACCGACAGACTGTCGTAGCGGTCGACCTCGGCCATGACGTCGTCCACGTACCAGTCGGCCGGGTTGTAACGGAACAGGGCGTCTTCGAGGTCATCACGGCTCGAGAAGTCCACGGGTGCGCCTTGGGCGCTCTGACAGAGTTCGACGGCGGTCGAGGCCACGCTGTCGAACACGTTGTGCGGGTCGGGTTCCCCGCTGCCACGGGCGCTCACGCCGTACCTGTCCCAGTTCGCCGGAAGGTGCTGGGTCACCCCGACCGCGGCGTCGTACTCGTCGTCACCGTCCCACCGGCCGCCGTCGGTGTCGTAGTGCGGGGTGAGGTTACCGCCGACACCGGAGCCGTCCAGGCGCGGCCCGACGAACGGCGGATCGGTGTCGCCGTCGGGGGAGATGGTGGCGGCGGCGCCGTGGTCGGACTCCACCGCGCCGATCCCAGCCAGGACGGCCCATCGCATGCCGGTGCAATGCGCGTACTCCTCGGTGGCGAGGATCTCGGGGCCGCGCACGTACGCCTGCAACAGGGTGGGGTCGATCCCCTCCACGCGGTCGGGCGCCCCAGCGCCGGGGGCGTCCAAGGCCGAGACCGCCACCGAGATCAGCAACGCGGGCACGAGAAGGACCCCCAGCCCGAGGGTGAGTCCGCAGCCGACGCTAGCCACGCGTGTCCCTCCAGTCGAACAGGGCCGGTTGGTGCGCTTCCTCGGGCACCAGGCCGGTGAGTTCGCGAGGGCGCAGGTGCGGGTCGTCCAGGCGCGTCCACACCCGCCTGGCGGGGTGGTCGCCGTGTATCGCGGTGGCCACTGGCACGGGCGTGTTGGCGCCCAGCGCTCGGCGCACGTGAGCTTCACGGGTGTGGGATGGCAGGTGGAACAGCACGATCCCGCGCACGTCCGCGGTCGTCGCCAGCTCGTGGTACGCGTCGAGTTTGGCGGCCAGACGACGCAGCCGCTCGGTGCCGTTGTCGTACTCCAGGAAGAAGGACACCGACGTGGAGCCCAGGGTCCACTGCCCGCCGCCGTCGGGGCGGACGATGTCGCCCCACAGGTCGGCGCACTCACCCTCGGTCCACCACACAAGGTCAGCGTCGTTGGTCTTGTCGCGGGTGTGGGCGTACAGGTCGGTGAAGACCTGGTTGACGCCCACGGTGTGGGAGAGCTGGGTGGTGGTGGCGTTGGCCAGGGCGCGGTCGCGCCGGTAGCCGAACTCGCGCAGGGTCCTGCCGTCCTCGGCGGCCAGGATCTCGGCGCCGGGCTGGTCGAGCACATAGTGCCACGGGGAGCCGCCGCGGGGCTGCCAGGGGCGGATCCGGTCCAGGGCGCGAAGCCGGTGCAGGGTGGCCAACCTCTGTTTGGCGGTGTTGTAGGAGTTCCACCCCAGGGCGGTGAGCTGGTCGGTGGTGAACACCTTGTGGCGCCAGATCAGCCGCATGAGATGGCGGTCGCGGTCAGTGAGGCGGCGGGCGAGGGTCTTGATCACCTCGGGGGAGCTGCGGGGGCGGATGGGGGCGCGGTGGTCGGGGCGAAGGACGACGGACACGGTTCAACCTCCAAGAGGCGTGGTGGTCAGGGTCGGGTGCGGTTGGCGCGGGCTGCCTTGCGCACGGCGGTGGCCCGCCCCGGGATCGGGGGAGGCAGGGGCCGGGTGCGCAGGGTGAAGGCGGGGGCCAGGGCTCCGTCGGTCACCAGTCGGGTGGCCGCCTGGTATCTGGCCAGGTGGGACAGGTCGTGTTCGGTCAGTTCGGGCTGGACGTGGCGCACCAGCGCCCGGGAGTCTTCCGGGCTGAGGTCGAAGAAGACCTTGGAGCGGGCGTTGGTGCTGGTGGCCTCGCGCAGATCGCGGGGGAGCTGGGCGAGGTCCTGGTGGGCGATCACGAGTCCGGCGCGGTAGGCGCGCGCTTCGGCGAGCATGTCCCCGAGCCCGTAGGGCAGGGTCAGGAAGTTGTGCGCCTCATCGAGGAAGATGCCGATGTCCTGGCGGTCTCCCTCGCGCTGACGTGCTCTGGACAGCACCGCGTTCCAGGTCTGGGCCAGCACCAGTGACCCCAGCAGGGAGGCGGTGTCCTCACCCACCACACCCTTGGGCAGGCGGGCGATGACCACGGCGTTGTCATCGAGCAGGCCGGGCAGGTCCAGCGCCTCGCGCGGGCGCGCGGCCAGCAGATCACGGGCGAAGTCGCGCAGCAGCACGGCGCGCAACTTGTTGAGCAGGGGCGCGGTCGCGTGCGAGCAGGCCTGATCGGAGAGGTTGTCGTACCAGCGCCAGAACCCGCCCAGCACCGAGTCCCCCGCCAGGTGGGCCGTGGTGCGGCGGCGGAAACTGGAGTTCTCCAATAGACGGGGGATGTTGGCCAAGGACGCCTGCGGAGTGGCGGACAGGGTCAGGCAGCAGGAGCGGAGGATGTCGTCGGTACGCGGCCCCCAGGACTCGCGGTAGATCCGGGAGAAGATGCCGGTGACCATGTCGGCCACCCGGACCGGGTCGGTGCCACCGAGCACATTGAGGCTCGGCGGTGGCGCGTCGTCGTCGGGGTCGATGAGAATGACCCGGTCCATCGCGGACTCGGGGATCCGGGACAGCAACAGGTCGCTCTCGCCCTTGGGCTCGATGACCACCACACCGCGCCCCTTGGTGATGTCGTCCAGCGCCATCCCCATGAGCAGGGTGGTCTTCCCGACGCCGGTACCGCCGATGATGTGGGTGTGCTGGCGCGCGTCAGCCGTGCGCTGGGCGACGGTGCGGCGTTCACTCTGCTCGGCCGTGCCCAGGACCCGGGTTCTCGGGGCGTCGGTGGCCACCTGGGGCGGGGGTGGCACGGTCCGAGCGGATGCGCGCTGGAGCCCGGGAACGGTCTCGTCCAGGGGAAGATGGGCGAGCGCCGCGAGTTCACGCGCGGTCAACAGGTCACCGTCACCCATCGTGCGAGCCTGACACCGCACCTGCGGCGCCAGAAGCAGCCGGTGGCGCCGGTAGTAGTTGTGGCCGCTGAAGACCGCCCACGCGGCGGCCAGGGCGTGGGACCGTCCCCGGCGCCGCTGTCGGGCTTGGCCGCCGGGGCCGGCAGAGGTGACCAGGTACCGGACCTGGGCCGCCAGCCTGGGTTGGGTGGACTTGTTCAGGATCGCCTGGATCTCGCGCCCGACCTCGGGCCGCAGCGCCAGCAGGTTCGCCGCCCGGTGATGTCCGGGTGTGATGGCGTCGAACACGCTGCTGTTGGGCGTGTAGTCGTAGCGCAGCGAGGCCGCTGCCCGGTTGGCGCGGCGCAGCCGACGCCCGGTGATCGGCCGTACCCCCACCTGGACCAGGACCTGCTCGTCACCGGTCAGGTCTCCGGCGGCGCCGATGAGGGCCCGCAGCGGGTCTTCCTCGAACTTGTCCTTGATGGGGTAGTGGTCGGGGCGGGCGAGGCGGACCGAACCCGCGTGGGCGTACACGCCACTGCGTGTGGGCGCGATGGGTCGGGTGGTGGTCGAGGCTCCGGGCCAGGCGGAGGAGATGGCGCGTTCGACCATCCCGGGTGGCAGGGGGCCGGGCACCCACATGCGGATGCGCAGCCCGTGCACGCTCATGGCGTACTCCCACGCCAGGTGCGGTTGCCCGAAGAGCACACGTTTCCAGGCCGGGCGCAGTGTCCCCAGTATTTGACGCCACAGGTCCTCAGCCCCGGCCAGGTCGCTCTGTGGCGGGGGCAGGATGTCGACCAGGCGTGCGCCACGCATCCAGGAACGCTGGCGCGCCCACCTCGCGAGGTGGCGAACAAGGACGAGCCCTGTCACCGTGATCGGCAGGGCTGCGGCGAGCGCGAGGCCGTGGGAGAGCACCACCCCGGCCAGGAGGGCTCCTAACGCGGCAGGGATCTCGTCCAGTTGGATGAGCCAGCTGGTCACAGGAAGTCCTCCTCGTCGTCGCCGAGGGTCGAAGGACCTGCGAGGTCCTGGTCCGCGGGAGGTTGGTGCGTGAGTTCGGCCGGGTTGGTGGTGACCAGGGCGTGCTCGGCGTCGCTGGCCACCACCCGGTAGGCCACCCGCAGGTCAGTGCCGCTGCACAGCAGGGCGTCCCCCCGCGAGGCGGTGAGAAGGAACTGCTGCTCGCCCTCGGAGAGGTTGAAGGCCCGGGCGACTTCCTCGATGGCCTGAGGTGCTTGGCGCATCAGGATCTGCGTCGCCGCGTTGGCGACCACGGCCTTGCCCAACTCGCTCCCGAGAACGTCGGCGGCGTCCTGGGTGGCCACGGTGAGACCCGTCCACCGTTTCCGGGCGGCCTTGGCCAGCCGGAACAGGAACTTCGCGCCTTCGGGTTCGGACATGAGCAGCCAGGCCTCGTCCACGAGCACCATGCGCGGGTGGGTGGCATCGCTGTCGGCCACGGTGCGCCAGATCGAGTCCAGGGCCAGGAGCGTCCCGACGGCTTTGAGTTCGTCGGGCAGCGCGCGCAGCGACCACGACACCAGATGACCTGCGGGTCGTTGGGTGGTGGGGGCGCGAAACAGTTCGGCGTAGCTCCCGGACACGTACGGAACCAGCTGTACGGCCAGGTCCTGGGCGTGCTCGTCACCATCGTCCTTGAGGGTGGCGACCAGGTCCGCCAGCAGCGGGGCGGGTCGCGTCCAGGTCGACTCCGTCGCCGTGATTCCAGCCTTGCGGTAGGTAGTGACCAGGGCCCGGTCCAGGGCGGCTCGCTGCCGTGCGGATAGGGTGCCGCCGAGCATCACCGCCATCAGGGTGTGCAGGAACAACGCCCGGCGAGAGACCGCGTCGCGTGCGGCGGAGTGGTCCACCGTCAGGTCCAGGGGGTTCAGGTGCACACCGGGCGCACCGAGGCGGATCACGGTTCCACCGACTGCTTGGGTGAGCCGCGTGTACTCGTCTTCGGGGTCAATGACGGCCGCGGTCACCCCGGAGTAGAGGGAGCGCAGCAGGTCCAGTTTGCAGAAGTAGGACTTGCCCGAACCACTCCTGGCCAGGACGACGGAGTTGTAGGTGTCCATCGACCACCGGTCCCACACCACCACTCCCGAGGAGGTGGAGTTGAGGCCATACAGGACCGCGCGGTCGGTGGTCTGCACGGCCAGGTCCGGGCTGGCGAACGGAAAGCTGGCGGCGAGAGCTGAGGTGTCCATGCTGCGCCGTTGCTCCAGCAGGTCCACTCCCACAGGCAGCGCGGACACCCACCCCTGGAGTTGGCGGTAGGACGCGGGTCGGGCGTCCAGGAGCATCGACGCGGTCAGGGAGCGGACGTGGTCGACCTCTTCGGCCAAGGCTTCCTCGGAGGTGGCGTGCACGGTGAGGTAGAGCCCGACCCGGAAGAGTTTGCCCTCACCGCGTGCGAGGCTGGCGGCCATCTCCCGGGCGTCCTCGGCGGCGACCTCCGCCTCGAAATCCTCCAGCTTCCCCTTCTCCGCGGTGGTGCGGCTGGAGGCTTCGAGCTTGGACATCTGCCGGCGCAGCCGGTCGGCGGCGGTCTGCGGGGGGATCGGCTCGATGTGTAGTGACACGTCGAGTCGACCGGGGTAGGTGAGCACCGGTTCCAGCCAGCCGTAGCCGACCTCGGCCGGGTAGCCGGTGATGGCCCAGCTCGCGCTCACCCCACCCCCCACGCGCAGGTGACGTGGAGCGATTTCCACCTGGGCGACCAGGGGCCCCACCCCATCAGGTGAGGACGTTGTTTCCCTGCTCTTGCTCTTGCGCACTACTGCTCCTTCTCGGTGACAGGGCCGGTGATGACCGCGCTTGGACTGGACAGTCCTTCGGGTGGCACGTGACGGCTGGAGGGGTCGGCAGCCGAGGCGAGCACCGCGGCAACCTGGGGGCCGGTGAGCACCACCGCGCGTGATCCGGCGGCGGCCAGGGAACGGACGGCGTCGTCGGCTCGGCGCCGCACCGTGACCGCGGCATGGGCGGCATTGCCGCCGCTCTCCCGCAGGACCAGGATGATCTGCCGCCGGAGGAGGTCGCGGGTCTGGGCTAGTTCGGCGAGGTAGTCGGCGTGGTCGCGGGCGGCACGCTCCAGTGCCGGGTGCGGCAGCTCCGGTGCCGCCCGGTCCAGGGCGTCGACCAACGGGTCCAGTCGGATGGACTGCGCGCGCACCAGGAACTGGGCGGGGGCTTGGAGGGAGTTGAGGTAGGCGGCGAATCCGTTCACCAGCCCGGCCTGCTCGGAGGGGGTGCGCAGCGCGAAACTCACCGTGCTGCACGAGACGAGGACAGCGGATCCGTGTTCGGCCAGGTCGAGGATCCCGTCGTCGGTGATGGCCCGTACCGGCAGGTCCAGTGGGGACGGTAGTGGTGGGGTGGTGGCGTCGATCCATGACGGCAGCGGGGTGGCTTGGTGGGCGTCGGTCGCACGCCGCTTGGGGGAGCGGGCGAAACGCCACGCGGCCAGGATCAGCCGATCCAAACTCAGTCCGTCCCTGCGTACCAGGGCCGCCGCGACGGCTGCCCCCATCACCGGAACCGCCGCGGCCACGAACACCAACGGCGGCACCACGGGGGTGAGGGCGCTGTAGGCGGCCCACAACCCGATCGCGGGTACCCCGATGATCACCAGCTGCCTCGCGGTCAACCCGGCGAGGATCTTGTCCTCGCGCTCCACATCAGCGGGCATTCGCACACGCGACATGTCAGGGCCTCCTTCGACGGGGACGGGCAGGCGCGGGGAACAGGGCGTCCTGTTGCGGGCGCGGCCGGGGCGGGGGCAGGGTGCGGGCCTGCGGCAACATCTCCTGGCGCGGTACGGGTTCCTCCCAGTGCGGCAACGGCTCCTGTCGCCACCGTGGAGACGGCACCCGGGGCGGGCGGGGCAGCTCGGGCTGGTGGTAGCGGCGCCGCTCACGCAGCCGGGCCTGCTGGCCGCGGTCGATTCGCCGGTCCATCCCCGAGATCGGGTCCTGCCGGTACGGCAAACGCCCAGAGAAGTTCGGCAGCTCGGGTTGGACCCACCGGGGGCGCCGCAGGGGGCCCGGCGAAGGTGAGGCGCCGACTCGCCCAGCGGAACCGGAGGCGACAGCGCGCCCGGCCTTCCCGCCCGTCTTCGCGGCGGAGAAAGCCCGACCGATGTTGCGGAACACCAGCAGGCTCGCCGCGACCTGGGCCACACGCACCAGTGGGGACGACTGGTAGTTGAACACTCGTTTGAACGCCCAGAAGGGGATGCGTACGAGCACGTACATGCAGCAGATGATCAACAGGACGTCGATGACGCCCTGGGCAGCCTCAATGAAGTTGGGGGCGGCGTCACGGGACAGGAACAGGGTCACCATCAGGCGCAGCACGATGGCCTGGGCGATCTGGATGACCACCAGCGCGCCCATCGCACGCCACCACAGGCGGGCGATCCCGTCGGTCTGGGGGAGCGCGTGACCGGCCAGCGCGAGCGGTGCCACCGCGGTCAGGAGGATCCAGAGCACGATCCGCACGATGGCGGCGAGCATGAAGAAGAAGGCCAGCAACGAGCCGATCAGCATGAGCAGCAGCATCACGAGGGCTTCGCCCTGGGGGTTGCCCAGGACCCGGCGGATCGTTTCGGAGATGCTGTCGACGTTCGCGGCTCCGTCGAGCATGTTCACCGCGATCCCGTTGGCCAGCTCGCGCATCATCTCGGTCAGGAGGAAAGAGCTGTTGGCGGCGACGAAGCCGAGCACCAGCCTGGGCAGCACCTCTTTGACCCCGGCGGAGGTCTGCACGCTCTGGTAGGACATCAGCAAGATCCCGGCGGCCACGACCACCAGGACGTAGGAGCTGTTGGCGACGGTGAGGGTTTCACCCCAGGCGGTCCGGACCCCCTGGGTGGGCGGTGGTGTGGCCAGTGCGGGCAGGGCCGCCAGCGTGATCGTGAATTCCACGGCGTCCGCGATAAACCCCGCGACCCACTGATAGAAACCCACGGTGACGCGACACCCGTAGTCCAGTGGCCCGCACTCCT
The DNA here is from genome assembly GCF_965343085.1 of Nocardiopsis synnemataformans. Lineage (NCBI taxonomy): Bacteria > Bacillati > Actinomycetota > Actinomycetes > Streptosporangiales > Nocardiopsidaceae > Nocardiopsis > Nocardiopsis synnemataformans. The sequence goes on from NZ_CBDRFA010000007.1 coordinate 110,797, forward strand.
CAGGGTCGGTGGGGGCAGGCTCGGGCGCATCCTGTGCCACCTCAGTGGGAAGCGGCAGCGCCTGGGCGCCAGCGGGTGAGCCCAGCAGGATCACCGCGCTGACACCGGCGGTGAGAAGTAGGGGCCAGCAACGCTGTGCCATCACAGCCCCACGAACCCGCGCAGGATCTCGACCAGGATTGGGGCCAGGATCGCCACCAGATAACCCATCGCCGCGTACTTGAGTGTGTCCTTGGCCTTGTTGACCTCGCCCGGGTCACCACCGGCCAGTAGGTAGCGCAATCCGCCGACGGTCAGCAGCAGTGTCGCCAGTACCACCAGCAGGCCGACCAGCCAGTTGCGGATGTTGCTGATCACCGTGTCCAGATCGCTGACCCCGGGGTTCTCCTCCTGCGCCCAGGCGGGCCACAGGTCAGCGGAGACCACGACAATGGCTGCGGCCAGCGCGCAGATCACCCCTAGTCGGACGCCATTCTTGAGGGCCTGCATAATCGCCACCTCAATTCGGTGAAGCCCCGCGAAAGTGTGGGGAGAACACGCGGACCACGGGCCGGGGCGAAGGGCCGACAACTCCTTTCCCTAGGGGTTCCGGTGGTGGGCGTTCGATACCTTCTTCGCCCCGGCTGTGGTGATCCCCTTGCGAGGGAGGAGAGATCTCTCCTCACCCATCAAGAGGAATTCAGGGCGCGATCGCGCTCATCTGCTCCGGCGATTTTCTTTGCAGACAGGGAGACCGCCACCTTCTCCTCGGCGGCGCGACGCCAGCGGCGAGCGGTGATATAGGTCAGACCCAACTCCTCGGCGACCGTGGCCAACGTGGTGCGCTCCAGGCGGGTACGGGCGACCAGGTCCGCCTCCACCGGAGTCAGGACACCGCCGGCCACCATCGCGGCCAACACGGTGACCGCGCCCCGCCCATCCATCACACGATCAGGGGTGAACGTGTCGGGATCCCACCGGGTGGACCGGCGGGCATCACGGGCATGGCGGTAGCCGCACCGGTAGGCGGTGTTGGCCACCGCCGACCACAGCCGCGCCCCCACATCCCCCACCCCAGCGGGGATGGACCGCACCTGCTCCAGAAGAGCGACCAGCATCTCCGCCTCCACATCAGCGATCTGCTGTGCGGGCACACGGCCGAACCGGCACGCGATGACCATCCGCGGCAACATCGCCCCAGCAGCGATCACCGTCCAGGTCGCCTCACCCGCGCGGGAGAGCGCGAACACCCGGTGCCAGAGCGCATCGGCGGCCGTGCCCGGCCCATGACGCAGCACCGTGATCACCTCCGAGGCCGTCAGCGCGGGGGCGTCGACCTCGTTCAGCTCGGCGGTGGACAGAGTCGGCTGGGCGGGATCGGCGGTGAGCAGAGCGACCGATTTCCCAAGAACCACGAACGGTTGGTCTGAGTGCACCATCGTTGAACTCCCTTCGAGGAAACGGGAGTCCCATGGAGCACAACCCACGACGCATAAAATGAGCAGAAGATCAGCACGGAGAACTGCTCACGCTTCTGCGGAGGTTGCCCACAGATTTGCGTAAGCCATCTGCTCGCAAGAGTGCTTAAAGGCCCGAGTAGAACACCGAACAAGGACGCGATGAGGGCCTGTGCGTACGCACGGCGTACGTATTTCTTCTAAGGCAATGAGCGAAAACGCCCGTCCTGTTCCTCTTGATCAGTGAGGCGTTCGACAACCCCAGCCGACCGAAACACGATGAGCCAACGCACCCTTCCACGCCGACGGCTACTGCTGCTGGACGGCAGCCCCGGAGCAACCACCCTGCTCGTTCTGGCCGCCCACGGCGCGCTCCCCAGGTTCGACGCCGTGCTGGCCCCCGACACCGGGTGGTATCCCACCCACACCTACCGCTACCTGGACACGCTGCGCCCCATCGCCACCGATGCCGCCATGGAGTGGGCCCGCGCCGACACCGGCAGCGTTGCCCAAGACAGCCTCGGCAGCCTCCTGCCGTGCCCGTTGCCGCTGTTCACCCTCACCGCTGACGGCATCCCCGGGCGCCTGCCCCAGGGGTGTGCGCGCCGCCAAGCCCAGGCCCTGACCCACCTCATCCGTCGCCTTCTCGGCTACCCGCGCCAAAGCACGCTCCCTGACGGGATCGTCGCCGAATGCGCGGTGGGGCTCGGCGTCGACCACACGTATCAGGTCCCTGCGGGGCCGCCCTTCGTGGTTTTCCGGTATCCCCTGGCCGAGATCGGCTGGACCGCCCGGGACTGCCGCGCCTTCCTCCACCACCACGGACTCGGAGAAGCATCGGACTTGGCCTGCGTGGCATGCCCCAACCGGAGCGATCACGGCTGGGCCCACCTGCGGGCTACCGACCCGGAGGGGTTCGCGCAAGCGGTAGCGGTGGACACGACGCTGCGGCACGGCCACCCGAACCCGGCACTGCGCGGCATGCCGCTCGGCACCACCTACTTCCTCCACCCCGACCGGGTCCCCCTGGACCAGGTTGACCTCACCCCTGACACCGGTTTCGCCCCGGAGGGTTGCAAGCCGTGGGCATGCCGCGGTGACGGGAGCGGCACGACGCTCGAAGGAGGGGGCGGGCGATGACCGCGACGCTGTTGCCGGACCCACTGTTGGGCCCTGAGGGCGAGGAAGTTTCGATCGGGTCGATGTGCACTGGCTATGCCGGACTCGACATGGGCGTGGCCGCGGCACTGGGAGGCAGCGCCCGCCTGGCCTGGGTCGCCGACAACGACCCCCACGTCACTCGGCTCCTCCCTCCGCGGTCATCGGTACGCACGCCGGCAACCCGGAGACGGCACTGCGTACGCAGAGCCGCCGTTCGTGTACGCATGGGGCGACTACGCAGCCGCCGTCCACCGATGGGAAACGGTGTTCGGGCGGACGGCACCACCGCCGACCGGGCGCGGCACCCGAGGACAGCCCCGGCTGGGTGCCGCCATGGTCAAGTGGAGGATGGACCCCCCGGAGGGTGGGTCACCGACCCGGACCTCGGGTTGCGGCGCACCGCCCAGCTCCAAATCCTCGGCAACGGCGTGGTGCCGCAACAGGCCGCCCATGCCGTCCGGCACCTCCTGGCTGAGTGCACCGGAGGTGGCGGATGAAGCTGTCCCTGATCCCGGTGCCGTTGGTCGAAGCGAAGGCGTTCATCGAGGTGTGGCACCGCCACCTCAAACCGCCGCGAGGCCACAAGTTCAGTCTCGGTGTCGTCGGTGAGAACGGTGTCCTGGTCGCCGTGGCGGTGGTGGGGCGGCCCGTCGCTCGGGGTCTGGACGACGGCCGCACTCTCGAAGTCACTCGCATGGCCAGCGACGGCACGTCCAATGCCTGCTCGATGCTCTATGCCGCTTCCTGGAGGGCGACGCGGGCGTTGGGGTACCGGCGTCTGGTCACCTACACACGAGCCGACGAGACCGGCGCCTCTCTGCGCGCGGCCGGGTGGAAACAGGTCGCGGCATTGCCGCCGCGAGAGTCCTGGCATCCACCGCGGCAGCCACGGGCCGAAGGTGTCCCGCGGATCCGTTGGCAGGCGCCGTGAACCCTCGCATGTTCCTGCTCCCCGTCACGTATCCGGAGCGACCGCGTGCCGCGGCATTGCCGAGCGGTGCCGCACGGCAACGTCACAGGGCTTCTCCGAGCACCCTTACCTGAAGGTGACACCCCTATGTCCGAACAGGAAGAAAATGCCTCTGACCAGCTAAAACACGAACCTCAAGGCGGTAAGGGCCTCTACCCTGAAAGCTCCACGAACGCGGACAAACCGAGGCGTTCGCACGGCAAGGGTGCACGCACCGACAGCTTCGAGGTCGACCCTGCGGAGCTCGTGGCCCTCACACCCCAGCAGCACGCCGCTGCGGTCCAGGCCCTGACCGAGCTGCTGACCCAGTACCTCCACCACACGAACGGACGCTGAGCCCTGCGCCGCGGGTGTGCGTACGCATACGCCCCATGTCGCGTACGCACACGTAAGGACCGAGAAAGGTGAGTAGATCCATGCGGGTCGCGATGTACATCCGCATTTCCACAGACGAGGCACGTCAGCCCTTCTCCTTGGAGGCCCAGGAAACCAAACTCCGCGCCTACATCGAAAGCCAGGAGAACTGGGAACTGGTCACTGTCGTGCCGGAGCAGGCCTCGGGAGCTACCATCGACCGGCCCAAGCTGGCCAAGCTCCTGGCGTCCGCACGTGCTGGGCGCTTCGATCTGGTGCTGGTCTACCGCGTGGACCGGTTCTCGCGCTCCGTACGCGGGCTGGCCCATCTCCTTGATGAGCTGGACTCAGCGGGGGTGGCCTTCCGCTCGGCGACCGAACCCTTCGACACCACCACCCCGGCGGGGCGCATGATGGTGCAGATGCTGGCCGTCTTCGCCGAGTTCGAACGCGCCACCATCATCGACCGCGTCATCAACGGGATGGAACGCAAGGCCGCGCGCGGCGAGTGGTGCGGCGGGTCACGTCCCTACGGCTATCTCGTGGACCCCACCAGCGGAAAACTCGCCGTCAAGGAAGACGAAGCACCCATCCCGCCACGGATCTTCGACACCTACGTGCACCAACGCGTGGGGGCCAAGGAGATCGCGACCCAGCTCAACGAACACGGGTATCGCACCAAGAACGGCAGGCCCTGGAGCAGGGACGCGGTACTCACCGTCCTGCGCAACCGCGCCTACCTGGGTGAGGTGTTCTTCCGCGAGGTCTACTATCCCGACTCTCATCCTTTGCTGGTCGACCCAGACCTGTTCGCTACGGCGCAGGAGATCCTGCAAGCTCGCGGTGAGGACCACACCAAACGGGCGGGAAACTCCTCTGACTACCTGATGTCGGGGCGCATCACCTGCCCGCTGTGCGACAAGCACTACCTGGGCAACGCGGCCACGGGCAACAAGTACCGATACCGGTACTACACCTGCTACTCCCGGTTGCGCTATGGCAAGAAGACCTGCTCCGCTGATCGGCTGCCCGCTGACCAGCTGGAGGAGGCCGTCGTTCAGGCGCTGCTGGACACCTACGAGCGCAGTGATCTGGTGGAGGAGGCCATTCAGGGGGTGGCCCAACGGCACAGCCAGATGCGTGATCAGCATGTCGCGGAGCGTGCCGTGGTGAGAAGCGAGTTGACGACGGCTGAAGGTTCCATTGAGCGGTACCTGCGTGCCTTTGAGGCCGGGACCATGCCCGAGTCGGTGTGTGGGCCGCGTCTGAGCGAACTCGCGTCCACGGTGGCGCAGTTGCGCCACCGGGAGAGTGAACTGACCGAATTGTGTGAGGCCCCGCAGGAGGGGCCGACCGGAGAGGAGATCAGCGCGATGCGTACGCAGATACAGCATGCCTTCGCCAACGGAAACCCGGCGACGAAGAAGAGCTTGGTGCAGAGTCTCGTCGCCGAGGTGCGCATCACCGGGCCTCGGCGTGTTCAGCCCGTCTTCAGAGTCTTGACCAGTATGAACGCGCCCCCAGCCGCCTCAGCGGCGAAGGTTCGCGCAATGTCTGGAACGGTGCACCCGGCAGGATTCGAACCTGCGACCATCGGATTAGAAGTTCGCTGGTTTCGTGCCGCCCCGTGTCGCTACGTACCGTTTCATGCCACCCCATCCAATCCGCCGTGCCATCCGGTGCCATGTCGTGCCGCCCGGTGTCGTCCCGGTCCAAAACCGCGGAGCGCGAACGGAGCACACACGGCCGGTTGGCGGCGTCCGATGGCACCTCGCGAGGTCCTCGCGAGAACGCTACTCCCGCGTCAGAGAAGCCGGTCCCGGTTGTTTTCGGCTTCGACACGAACCAGGGCGACGAACCGCTCGCGGATCTCCTGATCGTAGGCCTCCCAGTCTTCCTGGTCCATTTCATCGTTGTCCGGGTCGGTCTCGGGAAGTTCTATCGGCCCGCCGAAGGTCTCATTGAGCTGGTCTGCGTGTTCGTGGAAGAGCGTTGCACATCCTTCGATCTCGAGGAGGAGGTCCTCAACAGATCCGGGGCGGGCCGTACCGGGTCCAGCGTGATGGTGCGGATCGAGGCCAGCAGCGCATGCCGCAGACTGGGGTCATCGCTGTGGCGCTGCGCCATCTCCTCGGGTGAATCTCGGTCTCAACAGGCCGTAGGCTTTCAGAACGCGGATGGGTGTGTAATGCTGGGATTCTGCTCCAAGCGGTTCGGGCTGTACCCGGACTGACACGGGCCAACGGCAACGCGGCGGGCACGTACCTCGGCCGACACGCCTCTTCAGACTTTTCCTCCCTCCATGGGCGTGCTTGTGTGCGCCTGTGTGGCCTACACAGAGGACATTCGTGTACATCGAACGATTCGTTGCCCACCACACCCCGACCAAGGCACGTATCTTCGCGCTCACCATCGACGGCGATCACCGTCTCCGCGCCGTCACCACCTTGTCCGCCGACCAGACTCTGATCACTGAGGAACTGGTGGATGCCCTCAATCTCCGCCTCTTCGAAGGCCGAGAAGATGATGTGAATGGCGTGCTGGAACGGCTCCCCGCGCCGGTGCAGACTGCCGTCCGCCGTTGCCTCCACGACGTTGGCAAGCCCGACCCCCATGGCTACACCGATATGGGGCCCATCAGTGTCGTCCGCCAGCTCTACTTCAGCGACAATCCCGAGGAACTGGTCGAGTTCCTCGATGCGGCTTACATGATGGGATTCGGGATCCGCGTCTCGAACGAGGTCCGCAGTGACGGAGACATCGGCTGGAGCTTCGAGATGCGCTCGGAAGAGGCGTTCGTTCCGGCCAGCGCTGAGCCACGCAGCTGGCCACTGCCGGAGGGCATGAGGACCATCAGGGCTTGGACCTCGCGCGAACCTACCGGTGGACATCCAGCTCGCGCGGCGCTCGCCATCGCAGACCAGGCATCTCGGCAGGGTAAGTACGTGCGTATCCACACGTTCGCTCACGGGAGCAGCGACGACCCCGAGGGCACACTGACCTCGGAATTCGCCGTCGATGTGTTTGATGCCCCGATCCCCCCTGAGGAAGAGGAGTGATAAGGGGTAGTAACACAAAGCGAGTACCCGTTTTTAGAGGATGATGGCGGTAGCGGTCGTGGTGATATCCACGGTCCGCATACAGCATTGCGTGCCGGGTTTCTTCGAGACTGGTGTGCCGGGACTGCCTCCCATTGCCGATCCTTCTGCACCCTTTCTAAGTGATCATGCTCTGCCGTCACCAGGGTGACCTGAGATGGCGGAGGCGAGAGAAATTCACGCCGCCTCATAAGACATGATCGGGTGGGCCACTGTGCTTACTCATTGTGCGGGTTGGTGTCGTCCAGGGATGGCCCTCGGTATTCGGGATGAGCTCGGTCAACGGCACCAGCGACGTGGAGGGGGTATGGATGGCGGGTACGCCAGTCCCAGGCCGCAGACTGGTGGCACAGCTGTGCGGCAAGGGTCGCCAGTTCCTGTTCCGAGCGTCCTCCACAGTCAGCGATGAGAAACTGAACCGCGGTGAAGCCGTGCCAGTCCTTCTTCAGGTGAACGCGACGGTCTGTATCAGGGAGGGTGAAGCGGGTATAGAGGCCGCCGACACGACCGTCAGAGCCGAAGCCCTGGTAGGTGCGTGAGGCTTGGGCGATGTACCAGGTCGTGACGCCGGTGCTGGAGGTGCGGCGGTAGAGGTAGTCCTGGGGGTTCGCCGGCCGTATGAGGGTCGACCGGCTGCGCGCGGTGTTCTCGACTGGTACGGGAACCTCGCTGTAGGAGGTGTTGACCGAGACCACCGCGATTGACCTTCCGTTCCTGCGCAGAGGATCACCGGGCAGAGCCCCCTGCCCGAGTGACTGGTGTTGCAAGCCGGGCCAGATGGTCCGGCATGCCTCGGCGTCGACGAAGATGATCAGGGGACGGTTGGTCGGTAGGGTGCGCAGTGCCGCCTCGACCTGGTCGCGTACTTTCTCGGCACCTTTCTCATGGCGTGCGTGGCCGTCCTGGCCGATAGGGCCTTGCCCGAAGGCGGCCTCGGCTTTGGCCTGGAGCAGCCAGTCGTTGGTGGTCGGATCGTAGGTCGTGGTTCGCCAAGGGATCTCCGGATGAGCGCTGGTGTGCACAGCGGTGAGGACCTCGACCATTTGTGTCTGGTTGGCTCCCCGCGGAGTGCGGGTGCTCTTGCGCTGTTGGCGTAGGTGGATACCGACCAGGATCGCTTCGTCGTCCATCCGCACGGCTTCGGGCAGCCGGTGGTCTATGGCACCGAGGCGAAAGAGCAGGTCACGCGTTGCGTTGATCGCTGGGTGATCCTTCTTCTCGCGATTCTTGGCGGCCTCGGAGGCGTCGGTGTCCGATCCGAGGTCGATGGTTTCGGTGGGTTCCTCCTCCTTGGGTTCGGGTGGGTCCTTGCGGGCGAGGAACTGGGAGACGACGCCCTCGCTGTAGAGGCTGCGCCGCAGGTCTCGCTTGTGGTCGTGGGAGGCGGTCTTGTCCTCGCGCTGCTTCTTGGTGGGCTTGGGCGTCCACACGGTCTCGACCAGGGCTCCGGTGAGCATGCCGTCGCGGAACAGCGTGTGCAGAGGGGCCAACTCCTTGTGCCACACGACCGGTTGGGGAGAGTCGATCGCTGGTATGCGGCGGAAATGGGCGTACAGGTTTTCCGAGAGCTGATGGTCGGTGCGATCAGCGCACTCCACTGGTTGGTCGGGTGTTGAGGTGTAGGCAGCGAGCGCCGTGCTGACGCGCTTGCGAGTGAAGCCCTCGCTATAAAGCACGAGGATTCGGACCTTCTCGTACCCTGTGGCGCGGATGGCGTGCTCGATGTCTTCTGGACGCAGTTGCCCGGTCATGGGGCGGACGAGCTTCTTCTTTGAAGCGGGCGTGAAGACCACGGGGGTGATACGGGGGCGCTTGACCGTGTCGGTGATGTGCTCGGAGAGCGTCTTGATGAAGCGTGTTCCCACCCCCTTGCCGATGGGGTATTCCTGCGGACCGGGTAGGAGGACGCGACCTGATCCGCCTAGGACTGCCAGTTCTTCGTTGGAGGGAAGGTCGATCAGTTCCAGCCCGCACTCCTGGACGATCTCGGCGGCGAAGTTGCGTGGGTACGCCTCCCACTGCGGTTTGTCGTCCCCGTCTCGTGCCGCGAGGGGGCGATGGCCCACGGGGAGCCGTAGTAGGGCCTGCTTACCTCGATCGAGCACGACGGTGCGGGTGCGAGCCCAATGGGTGGCAAGTCGGGTGAATGTCGGAATGACGTGGACGGCGAAGAGTGGCTCCCCAGGCAGAGTGATGACGCGGAAATCCAGCTTGTGCATCGCGAATCCCACGCGTTTGGGGCGCAGGGTCTCGTTATGCGTTGGCAGATCCCATGACCACAGACTGCCCTGGGTGTCCATTCTCCACGTTACGTTGACGGTCTTTCCCTCGCGGCTGAGGGTGAGGGGTTTTCGGGCGAGGCGTTGGGCGAAGGACCAGGTGGCGACGTGGTAGAACCACCCGGGGGCAACGGGCCTGCCCTCCTGCGAATTCCGGACGAAGGAGGCGAGTTCGTAGCGTTCGATGTCGGCTTCGCTCAGGAGGGGCGCCAACATGTTGGCGTCGTCTCCCTTGCGCACCAATCGTTCCCAGGTGCGGACCGCGCCGGCCATCAACCGGGGGTCGATGGGGTCGGTGGTGATCGCCACCATGGGGGTGATCTCGTCCGTGTCGACGTGATGGTAGGTGTTGGGCATCAGCACTACCGGTTGACCGGTGACCGCACTGAGAGCTGAGGCCAGACCAGCGTAGGGCGGCTGTTTGAAGCGCTTCTTGGATCCGGTATCGGTGTCGTTGTAGCCGGGGAGCCTTTGCCAGGCGGCGGAGAAGTCTGGGCTAAGGGGGTAGGCGGTCACGGTCCCTAGACCGGTGTGGGGGAAGAGGTAGGCCAATGTCGTGATCATGGGAACGGCTCTCAGTGGTTGTCGGCGAAGTCGAAGAAGGCGTCGAGCGTGGTGCCGTAGAGCTCCCGCATGAGGGGCAGGGCACCCTTGCTGGCCCAGTCGGCACGCAACTGCCGGATCAATGAAGGCAGGTCCGAGCGTCCGGAGGAATCGATGAAGGCATGGTCGACGAGCTTGATCCGACCGGGTGTCCCCCCTCGGCGCGCGCGGCCGACGAGCTGGATCAGGGAGATGACGAGTTCGGCTGCGATGGCCCTTTTCGTCACGTCGGGCAGTGAGCGGAAGTAGCGCTCGTTGGTGACCAACTCCTCGAAGTAGTGCCCGGCCACTTTCCGTCGACGCTGCATCTCCAGCCAGGGTGTGGCGCTGCTGCGTGCGTTGGCCAGGCTGTGGGAGCCGAGGAAGGCGAGAAGTTCATCCGGATCGTCGACGAGCGGAATCGGGCGGATGGCCACCCAGATGGAGCCGATCGCGGAGACATGGGTATCCGGCGCCAGGATGTTGAGCCCGCGCTCGGCTCGACCTAACGGAGCGATGAGGATCCTCGCGCCCGGAAGATGCGGGAAGCCTTCCAAACGGTCGCCGGGAAGCTCCTGAGAGACTCCCTCGTGGTGTACGACCGAGGCGCCCAGGGCTGGGGTGTACTCACCCGGGCGGACGGCAACGACCAGCGAGTTGGGCTGGGCACCCCCGTGGATCAGTCCTTCGGCCAGGTAGCGGCAACTGTCGTAGGACGTGGAGGCGAGCAGAATCCGATCCTGTACGCCACCGGTCCCGGATTGCTGGAGAACGTCCAACTCGTTGCGGAGCAAGGGCCACAGCCGCTCGCCCATGAGGCGAGTCGCCTCGACACGCTCCTTCCCGGACAGGCCTGAGACACGGACCTGATCCCGCTCGAGTCCGCGCACAGGGACAGACTCGATGTCCACAGCTCCCGGGTTCTGATCGGGAACCCACCAGGTCGGCTCGACATGCACATGGTGACGATGCGCTCCAGGCGCATACGCGGTCGCTGACAGCCCCAACACCGCCCGGCCTTGCCCGCACCGGGCATAGGAGGTGATATCGCCCAGAGTTGCAACGTAGGAGTGAGGGTCGCCACCGAACGCGGCCACACTGAGTTTGGTGTCCCCAGACCTGCCATGGCGGATGTCCTCGGTGAAGGCGAACATCAATCGACCGAGAGGACCGTGCGGGATGGCTCGCCACGCGCTGTAGGACCCAAGCACATCGGCGATTTGTCGTACTGATGCCATACCGGCTTGCGTGAACGCCGGAGCCCCGTGCACGAACTGGTACATCAAGAGCCGCAGCGGTTCCAGGAAGGCGCGGCGCAGTAGCCGATCAGTGACGTCAGCGCGCAGGCGCTGCTCGGGAACCCAACGGTGCAGGAGTTCATCGATCAGACGACGGATCTGGTGAGTGTCACCGGAGGGCTGGCGTGGGTGGACGACCTCCCGCAGCAGCCGACCCAATGGGCGCACGTGCTCAGGGAGTTTGTCGACAGCGACATGCTCGTCCGTGAGGTCGCGGAACAGGGAGCGATGGTGTGATTGAGGATCGTTCTGCTGCTCACTCCCGACGATGAGCTTGGGGTCGTTGGCCATATAGGCCCGCAGTTGGGTGACGAGCCAGGTATCCCACCGCCGAGGGATGATCCACCGCTTCTCGCCCGGCCGGTGCCGCTTGCTCCGGGACTTCTGTCGCTCGGAAGGGCCGAGAGTACCGTCGGCCAGGGCGTTGATGTAGGTCTCCGCCAGCCAACGGGTACTGGCGATCGTGTTACGCAACCCCTGAGAGAGCCGGGCTGGAAGACGGCCGAACGCATCGATGTGCTCAGTGTCCGCATCCAGCAGTGGACGGTCCTCTCGGTGGTCGCCCCAAGCCAGGGTCAGACCACGGCCTTCACTACTGAGCACGTGGGACTGGAAATCATCGATCTCGTCGATGACGATCAACGGGCAGCGGCGCATCACCAGTTCTTCGATCGGCAACCGGTCCACGACCAGCCCGTCGTCCAGACTGACCGGGACGTGTACGCGTCCCTGATAAAAGTTGGCGTGCGTGGTCACGATGACCCTCGCGGTGCAGGCCTGCCGCTGTGGCTCGAACTTCCCGCACGTGGACTGGAAGGGGCAGGTCTGCGCACGGGGCGGACTTTTGCGACGACGCACGGAAGCTTGAGCGGGCTCGTCCGGAGCCAGTTTCACACAGGGCTCGTTGCCTGCGTCCCAGGTGTCGACTTCACGCTCGGTCGATGTGGCTGACGGAAGCGCGCAACCGTAGCCGAGCTTCTCCTGAGCCCACAGGCGCAGACCCGAGTCGGGCTCCTGCTCCATGACGCGCTGGAGTTCTCTCATCTGCGCATTGGGCGACATCAGTGGAACGACCAGCCCATGGGGGTCGATTCCCTGACCGCGCAGATCCTCCTCGATCCCGTGCGCCAGCTTGACCACGTCACTGTTGCGAGGAACGACGAGAGCAATGGTGACGTCCTCTTGGACGGCCCAGGACCCGAGTACCCGCATCTTCACGCTCTTCCCGAAACCGGTAGGAGCGTTAAGCACGGACACTCGCCCTGACCGAACCCGCAGCACGTCGATGGGGGACCGACTCTCCCGGCTGCGAAGGCGCTTGAACAACTCGGACAGCACCGAAGCCCGGTGCATTCCGTTGGAGGCCTCATCATGCAAGGCCGCTAGTTCCAGCACCTCACCGAGCTTGATGTCGATGTCCTCCCGAGCCGGTGCTGTGGCAACGTGGGGTGGGGCCGTGACGGCGGCGATGTGGTGGCCTTCGAGTGTGAGATGCGCGGTCGCGACGGAGGGCACACGGTCCCCGAGCTGAGGAACCCGAACAGTGGTGACGTAGTGCCCGGGTTGGGCAATCGCACGATCGGTCACCGACCCCGCTCGGATCAGATCGATCTCGTTGAGGAGTTCGTCAGCGCAAGCACGTGGATCCATTCCATGACGAGGAAGGAGGAGTCCGTCCTCATCGAGCGCATACTGGCACAGGCTGCCGTCGCCGTCGATGAAGCGTTTCAGTTCGCTCTCGAACATTTTTTCGTTGCTGAGAGGGTTGGCTCGATGGTCGAGTAACCGCCCGAGTCGGCGCAGGTCCTCCTCGGGAAGATGGGGATAGCGGTCCCACGCGTGAAGCTCTCCACTGATCAGAAAGTGAGCCGCTTCGACCGTTGGAGTTGGGAAGTGGGCCTCGGCGAGGGCACATGCGGCGGCCAGGACCCGTGGCACGATGCGAGGGTCGCCGGAACTCTCGTCGAACGGGGCACCGGTCATGCGTTTTTCACCTTCCGCAACCGCTGCTTGACGTCCTTGACGACATCGCGGGCCAGTACGACCTCGTAGCGGTGACGCGGGTTCAGCAGGTCGTCGAGTTCGTTTCGTTGGGTCTCACCGCGGTGGTCGGGAAGCACGATGGTCGGCGCTGCCGGAGGCTTGGCCGCAATGCGCTCGGCCAAGTGCGCGGCGTGAGTGACGTCCTTGACGTCCAGGTGCTTGGTCCATTGCAGAGCGGGGATGCGTACAGTGATGTCGTACATGTCTTTACTCGGCCACAAATCCACCTCCACACTTCGGGAACGCAACCGTTCCAGCTGCCTGAAGAGCTCGATCTCGCTGATACCGGGTACAACGATGAAGCGCCATACCGCTTGTTCGACACACACCGTTTGGTCAGGGCCGTCGGAGCGGAAGCGGCGCGTTTTCGGTTGGCGAGGTACGTCCCCATCACGCGGTTGCAGCATGGGCAACCCACGTCGTCGCTCCGTGCGCACGTAGTAGACAGCGTTGTGCGGTGCATACTGGCAACGAACCTCGGTGTCCTGGACGTACATCGGCCACCGGCACACAGGGCACGGCCACCAGAAATCTCCTTCGAACCTGCGCTCTGGCGGAATCAGGACATAGCGCACCTGCCGCTGGTCTCCCCTGACATCGGCGAACTCGTCGACGAGCTGCTGACGTGTGCCACTGGGGTTCTCGACGATGTACTTCCGGTGCGCTGTGTACTCCCGATCAGTGGCGCCCTCCTTGATGGTGGCGAACGCTTGGTGCTCGATGAGTTCGGCACGTGTCCATGCCCACGTCGGCATCCATCCTCTACCACCGGAGCCGTTTTCTCCTTCGAGAAGAGCGACGATGTGCTCACAGCCGTACTCGTAGACGCTGTCGCTGAGCTGGACCTTCTCATGGCGGTCGCCGCCGTGGCAGACGGCCAGATCGCCGACCGGGTCGTCCTCGAAGAGCGCGGGGGCCATCTGGCGGAGCGGTCGGGACAGCGCGCGGATCAATGCGCTTGGGGTATTCGGGCCCTGACCCGGGCCGCAGGCGTTCATGATCACGCCTGTCATGCGCGCGAGCTCTAGCCACGCGTCCTTCTCCGCGTCGAACACTGTCCATGCGTATCCGGCTCGGATCGCTCCAGTGACGAGCTTGTCCCTGCGCAGTAGGCGTTCTTCGGTAGGCAGCATAAATAAACCCCATCTCACTTCACATAGTGATCACGACAGAGCTGTCTGTGGTTGAAGAAGCTAGCATGTCTTCGTGGTGCGCGTGGGGGCTTTGGGTGATCTGAGGTGCCTGAGCGGGAACCATGTCGACAAAACACCCAAAGCTCTTATTTTTTATATATAGATCAATATCTGGATGGAATAATCGGTCGCCGGTGCTGAAGCAGAGGTTGCCTCAACTCGTTGAAGTAACACCCTTGCCTTCGAGCAGGAGCTTGTGAAACAACTCTTGCGGCGTGTAGAACCCCAAGCACACGGGGGGTGATGAGGAACCTGGTGTGTCGGGATCTCGTCCTGCGGCGGGCCAAGTGGTCAGGGTGGGCTCGATGAGTGCCCAGTGGTCGTCGGACGGGGCAGGATTCGAACCTGCGATCATCGGATTGGAAACCTCTGTAGAGCTACGGAGTAGAGCAGATGACCGAGCGGACTACCTTCCTCGACCCTGATCCGCGCGATTGGCGTTCTCGAAAGATTCATGTCCGGCCCTTCCGCTGGTACGCCACAGTCGAGCTCGACCGTGATGGGTACGTCGACGCCGAGAACGCACGGGGAGACGGCGCTGATCTGCCTGCTGCCTACAAGGAGGCCGTCGGTAGGGCGCTCAGTGTGTCCATGGACCGCATCTGGTACGACGGCTATCCGGGATCTTTCTCCTATGGGGACGGGTCGCGCTGGGTGACCCTGTTCGTTCCATTCCCCCACGTCGAGGCAGCTCTCGAAGCTCTTCGGGTGGCCGAGCTCGACCACGACTACAGCAAGCTCCACGCACTGGCCGACCGATTGGCGCTTCCCATCGATGACTGGCTTGCTCCCGGCGAGCGGGAGCTGGTTCGCGGTGTCGACTTCGCTCCGCCACCCGGTACTTTCCTGCGGTTCCTCCGGGGCAAGGCGAAAAAGTGCGGTGTGCGCCTCAACGGTCGGGCGACCGCCGGGAGCGTGTGGGTTCGCCCGATACTTCCGCCCGATGCGAAGCAGAGGCGGGAAGAGTTTCCCGAGCAGTACCCCGGGTGGGTTGACCGCTGGACCGGACACGTCGAACCGGAAGGTGCTCCCTTCCGGCCATGGGTGGGCGGTAGACAGCAGAACCTCAGCGCTGGAGCGACACCCGTTGAGTTTCGCGCGGTGGAGACGCCGAGCGGTGGGAAGTGCCCCTGCGGCATGAGCCTGCAGGAACCCGGGGACAACGGCAAGAGGCACGCCACCCATCATGCGGCGTGGACGTTCGGCATCCGAGCCCCCAAGAATCTGATGTGGTGGGGAAGCCTGGCTCTTGTGACGACACAGTCGCCCATTACCTGGCGCAAGCTGGTCTACCA
The DNA here is from genome assembly GCF_965343085.1 of Nocardiopsis synnemataformans. Classification (NCBI taxonomy): domain Bacteria; kingdom Bacillati; phylum Actinomycetota; class Actinomycetes; order Streptosporangiales; family Nocardiopsidaceae; genus Nocardiopsis; species Nocardiopsis synnemataformans. Next base: position 126,506 of record NZ_CBDRFA010000007.1, read on the forward strand.
GGTGGCTCGAATGCCGCAGAGGGAGAACCACTACGACCTCAACTCGTGGTCCCACCTGGGGGAAGTCGAAGTGACACCGGACAACGTGCGAGCGTATCTGTTGAAGGCAAACGGGTACGTCATCGGCTACCTGGCCGCCCACGACACCAATCAGCACCACCACTGGAATTTGATCGACAGGTCGGGGCGCGGCGACCAGGACGACACGCTGCGCCCGCGCATCGACCTGGTCTGGGTGGCGAACGTCTATCGCCGACAGGGTGTTGGTGCCACGCTCGTGCAGGCACTCGCGGACGACTTCGGGTGCAAGGTCACCGATGTGTCGTGGTCCACTCCGATTAGTGACGCCGGTCTTCGCCTTGCTCGTCGGATCTCACCCGAGGGCACTTGGGTCAGTTGACCCGGCAGTGTTTCATTTCGGGTGTGGCGAAGCCTCTGGTGCGTGCCGGGATTGTCTCCATCCACCCTTGTGACGGAGCAGACATCTGCCGGGGGAGCGGCGCCGGGTGCGCCGTGGCGGGTTCGCCTCCCGGGAGGCGGCCCGCGCCGCCCTGCGCAGAGCCCGAAGCAGCGAAGCAGCCCGGACGGATCCTGCGGTACGGACGGTCGCCGAATGGCTGCGGTACTGGCTGGACACCAGGACCCGGTTGCGTCCGCGTACCCGGGTCGGCTACGTCGAGCACATCGACCGCTACCTCAACCCGTATCTGGGAGAGGTGCTGCTGGAGGAGCTGACCCCTGCCCTGGTGCAGGAGGCGTTCGACCGGATCTCCCGCCACACCCTGGCCGGAGGAGTCCTTCTTTCCTCGACGACGGTGCAGCGGGTGCGGGCCACGCTGCGGGCTGCGTTGACACCGCGGTGCGCGAACGTCTGCTCCCTGCCAATCCCGCCCAGGGGGTGCGGTTGGAGCCCGGGGCCGGCGCGCGGCCGGTGGTGTGGACCGACCAGGCCGTGGCCGAGTGGACTCACGGTGGGGCGCGGCCTGCGGTGGCGGTGTGGACGGCGGAACAGACCCGCGCCTTCCTGGGCTTCGTCTCCGAGGACCGGTTGTACGCGCTGTTCCACCTGGTGGCGATGACCGGGCTGCGCCGGGGCGAGGTCGTGGGCTTGCGGTGGACCGACATCGACCTGGTCAAGGGCACGGTCCGCATCGCGCGTCAGCTCCAGTCCAACCGGGGCGGTCTGGTGGAGTTGGCGCCCAAGAGCGCGGCGAGCCGCCGCAAGCTCGTGCTGGACCACGCCACCACGGGGGTGTTGCGCCGTAACCAGTGGCGCTGGCAGAAGAAGGCGCAGGCCCGCGGGCAGGAGTGGGATCCGCGCGGGTATGTGTTCACTGGGCTGAGGGGTGGGCCGTTGACCCCTGAGCGTCTGTCGCGCCTGTTCCGGAAGCTGAACGCGGAGAGCGGGTTGCCGCCGGTGCGGTTCCACGATCTGCGCCACGGAGCAGCGACATTGGCACTGGCCGCGGGGGTGGAGTTGAAGGTGGTGCAGGCGATGCTGGGGCACGCGAGCATCGTGCTGACCGCCGACACCTATGCCAGCGTCCTGCCGGAAGTGGCCAGGGAAGCGGCCGAGAGGACCGCGTGGCTGGTGCTGCGCGATTCCGGGAGGGGCCGTCGGTGCGCGCAGGCGCGGCGTGGGCGCCGGGGTTTGGACCCAGCTCGGGCCCACCCTGGACCCATCCGCGCGACAGCTCGCCTGCGATGACTCGATGCACCCCTTCTGAACTGGTTTTTTGTGGCGCACCCGGCAGGATTCGAACCTGCGGCCATCGGATTAGAAGCGATGACCCTCCATCACACCCGGCACGAAACAGCTTGTCACAGCGGCCCAGTACTCTGAATGAGAAGCGGGTGCCGCCGCCAACATGATTTCTCAAGGACATATGTGACCACGCCAGCGAAACGCGCGCGCATGATCGGCCTCGCTCTGCGGGAGTTGGGCAGTGAGAACGCCCACCATGAGTTCGAGCATCTGTGCCGGCATCTTGCCAGGCAGCGGATCGCCAGCAATGTGCTTCCTGCGGCTGGTCCCATAGCCGGTAGTGGGGACCAAGGTCGGGACTTTGAGACCTTCCATAGCTACCTGCGCGAAGAGCTACCCTTCGCCATCACAGGTTGGTCGGTTCTGGCATCCGACGACACGGTGGTGTTTGCATGCACCATCCAGTCGGAAGGCTTGGCTGCCAAGATCCGCGCTGACGTCAAGGCAATCTGCTCGGAGGGAACGCCGGTCGATCGCATCTACGTGTTTGCCACCGAAAGCGTGAAGGTGGGGATGCGGCACGGACTTCAGAAGGAAGTTCGCGAGACGTACGACGTCGCTTTGGAGATACTCGACGTCAAGGCACTCGCGGAGTTGCTGGCCGAACCAGACCTGTTCTGGGTTGCTGAAGACTACCTGCACATGCCGGAAGCGCTGCGACCGCCCACTCCAGTAGAAGATCCCGCGTTGCCAGGTTGGTACACGATGTTGCGGCAGGACTGGCAGGAACGGGAAGACCCGTTGCTGAGCCTCGCTGACCTTCTGGAGATAGCGAGCGGGTTGCGGCATGCCACGTTCCATGAGGAAACCCAAGGTGACCTCGCTGGCTGGCTCTCGCTAATGGAGGGCCTTGTCGGACAAGCTCCGGGGCGGGAGGTGCGCCAGCGCGCCCGCTACGAGATTGCTGTGGCGACCCTGCGCGGCGCTGGTGACCTGCGGCCCGCTGAGCAGCATGTCCGGGACTTCTTCGATGATACCGGTTCCATCAAGAGTCCGCCTCTGCTGATGGATGCAAGTATCTTGCTGCAGTATTGCGAGACCGCTTGCATATGCGGAGCAACTGACTTGGAATTAGAAGAGACGTCTCATTGGGGCACGGTTGTGCGTCAGCGAGTTGACCTTCTTTTGGTGGAGAACCCGCCACCGAATGCTCGTGCGGTGCTCCTCGAAACCGCTGCCCACCTCGCTCTCCATTTTGACTATACCGGGCAGAGGACGACCGATACAGGTTCCCCCGAAGAGATGCAGTCCATGGCAAAATCGGCTAAGGCCGTGGCCGAGAATGCAGACTTTCCGACACTGCCAAGAGATATGCCGTTCGTCGACCTTGATGGTGGTATGGCTCGTCTGCAGGAACTTGTCGATTTGCTTCCGCAGGCGCCGATGTTCCCGATCGACACGTTTGCGGCGCTGTTCGACATGCTCTCCCCAGCACTCATGAGACACCGACTGTTCCCGACGATCAGGGATGGCATCGATGCTGCCACGGCTCAACAGGCAGGAGATGCCGCCGTAGCCGACCGCTGCCGCGACCGGGCGATGAGGCTACTCAAGGGGGGCCGCCTACTGGATGCGCTCCAGGTGTTCCATGAGGCCAAGGTCAACTGGTGGCACGGGGATACTACACGCAGCTCATTGCTGGCCATGGGCTTGATCGCCGACATTTATCGGCGCCTGAATATGCCACTGGCGGCTAAGAAGTATGCTTTGGCCCTTGCCTTCGCGGCCCAGCAAGCACCCGATCCCGAACTTCGCAGCCTGGTGCCTCAGGGGCTTTTCCTGGCAGCCACCTGCGATCATCAAGCTGGCGCGTGGATGACGGCTGCCGAGACCACCTATGCCGCTGTTCTGGCGCAGATGAACTACGCCACCGATCCTTGGAACAGCGACCGGTATCCCTACATCCAGACTGCCATGACCGAGCAGGCGTTTTCTATGCTGGCCGCTCAGCAGCACCGGCCCTCCATTGCTCAGCCGCTGCGCGAGATCCTGGACACGGCTGGATTCGGTCCCTTCCTGGAAGCAGCCTTGGTCACCGTCGCTGACCAGCCGGGCTGGGAAGAGGCGGAGTGGGTCGCGGCGGGAGAGGACATGACCGCGCCACCGTTCTCGGATGTCGGTGCGCAGCGCTTGATCAAGTTTTCCGTACTCGGGCTGCGCTGGACGATCCGTTGCCGCAACGAGAGGCACACCGTGCTCGCTGCCGAAGCATTTTCCGCAGCGGTGCAGGTGTTACTCGTTGATCTGGCCCTGCACGATCCTCTGCTCCTGCCTGGCGAAATCGACGTTGAGATCGGTCTGCGTGAACATGGGCAGGTGGAAGTGTCCTCGGCTGGGTCGAAGCCCGATGGGTCTCGAAGTAGCCACTGGCGAGTACAAGCTCCTGTATCGGACAATGAGGATAGTCAAGAGAGGAATGCCGATCTTCTTGCGGCTCTACTCAGTATCCTGATATCCCATTCGGTTCTGCCGCAGGAGAAGTTCATGACTTTGGTGGAGGACACTTTCAAGGCTGGCCTGGCCCATAAAATTGAGGTGGGCCGCCCCTACCGGCAGCTCGCCGACCTGTACGGCCCAGACCACGTTTCCCCTGGGTCGGAGATAGCGGTTGGTGCGGTCGGAATCCACGTTCCATTTCCTGACCGGTGTGCGCCGGAGTTGCAGGCACCGACCACGCCTGGCCCTGGATATACCAAGGAAAAAGCGCTGGGGGCTGTGCGGGCGCGTTATGACCGAGTTGTGCCAATTATCCGCCATACACTGTCACGCCTGCTGTCCGATAGTCAGGCTCGGGAGGTCTTCACTCAACTTCGAGAGGACGGGTGGAAGGATTGGCATCTCCTGCAGGCTTTGGCCAGCCTTGTGATCAACGCTAGGGTGGCCGCCAAGTACGGTAACCCGTCTTGGGGGTCTATGGATTCCTACCGGCAGTCGTTTATTTCCGAGATGAACCGGCCAGAAGGCTCAGGCGATTTTTCGATTCCGGTTGGAGAGGTGACCAAAGATGCCTTGGAAACGGCCCTAAAGACGACGTCAGTGTCAACTCTGATGACATGGGGCTTGGAGATTCGCCAAGAGAGTGTGGATCCCGACGCCATACTAGAATTTCTTGGTAATCGCTATGGATACTGGTCCGATGACGTAGAACATGAGGATTTCTTTTTGCTTCGATAGATCATCCATAGGAGCGTATTTCTACCTGCGAATACCCAGCGCGAAACAACCACGGAACTTGAACGAGCCCTGGCCCAGGGACAGTCGCTGGAAGCTGCCCCGACCTGCGCTTTGAGCTGTCCTGTGCCTGTCGGTGTACCCACGTCCAAACGCTGACATGGATGCCAGGGGAGGTTGCCTGAGGGCGTTCCTGTTTCGTTCTGGGTGTGATGGAGGCTGTGGTGTGTGCCGGGATCGCCTCCCGTCACCTGTCCTGGAAGGCTCGGGCAGCGAGCTGGACACATGTCGGCCCCCGGTGGGTATTCCGGGGGCCGACGTGGTGTAGGAGGGTCAGCGGTCTTGAGTCTTCACCTGGCGGAGGAAGGTGTTCCACTCGGGAGAGGGGAAGGCCAGCTGCGTGTCGTCGGGGTGCTGGGAGTCGCGGACGGCGGAACCGGTCGGCAGCTCCGCCACCTCGACGCAGTTCTGGCCTCCACCTCCGCTGTAGGAGGACTTGCGCCATGACAGGTTCTGCATCAGTGTTCGCTCTCTAACGCCGCCAGGACACCCTGGAGGAACTCACGTGACTGAGCTGGAGTGGATGCCGCGTTGTGTACCGCGTGCCATGTCGCGTTATACCGTGCCAGCTCAGGATCGGTCTCTACGAACAGACTATCCGTGGGAGTCTCGGCGAACCCGATCGAAGGGTCCAGGGGTTCGGGGAAGTCCATGATGACGAAGCTTCCCAGCGTCGCGGCGTGCAACCCCGCGCTGAACGGCAGGACGTGGATGTGGATGTTCGGCCGGGTCGACACCTCCACCAGGTGCTCGAGCTGCTCCCGCATGATGTCGAGGTCCTGGGGTTGGCGGCGCAGGGCGGCCTCGTCGACCACCGCGTAGTACTCCGGTGGATAGAACCGGGTCAGGATCTGCTGCCGTTCCATCCGAGCGTCCACGTGCCGCTTGATCTCGGCGTCGTCCAAGGCCGCGGTCCCCCGGGCGAGCGCGTCCGCGTAGCGCGGGGTCTGCAACAGCCCGGGAACGACCTGGCATTCGTAGGTGCGGATCACCGAGGCTTCCGTCTCGAAGTCCGGAAGCGCGTGCGTGCCGAACACGTCGCGGTACCGTGACCACCATCCCCGCTCTCCCGCCTCACGCGCCAAGGAGTGCATGGCTTCGCGGGTGCCCGTGTCGGTGATCTCGTACAGGTCCAGCAGGGCGTCCAGGTCGGTGGCCTTGACGGTCTTCAGGTCGCTGGTCTCGATCCGGCCCAGGCGGCTCTTCGGGATGCGGGGTTTAGAAGGTTAGTTGCAGATCTCTAAAAGACCAAGGCTGGGCAGGGCTTCCATCGATATCCCGGCCATGAAGCATCATTTTCCTAGGAAGAAACCCGAGCTGCCCGGAATTGACCAGGCGAGAACTTAGGATTTCAGCGGAAGTCCAACACTCATTTTTTTCCAATTCGTGAACCAAGAGACTGAGGTCAGTTGTTCCGTCAACAAGGATTTCTTTTGCGACGCGGGCTGCCAGGTCGTTAATTTGTTCATATTTTTCCGAATCTTTCAATTTTTCTATTAGGTCGATAATGGCACGAGGATCCTCTAGGGGAATAGATCCTCTGGTGAGGAAGCTGGCCTGCAATTCTGCTTGCGCAGACCGTCCGACGGGCGGTTTTTGCCGCACAAGTTCTTTTTTGAAGGGATGTTCTATCTTACTGTTATTCTTTTCAAGAATTGCGTTAAATATTTCTTCTTTTGGGATCTCCACTGGTTGAAGGGTTGGCTTTAAGTTGGTGGGTGGTGTAGTTTGGTTAGCACGGTTGGAGAGTGTTTCGGCAGCCTTGTGCTGGCCCATTCTGTGGAGTTCCGAGACTAGGCAACCGATGGCTCCGGGATGCAAAAGTGGGGCGTCGGTGGCTGCGCGACCGGAGAGTACGGCCAAGGCCTCTCGTGTTCCATTTTTATGCAACTCATTTAGCAGATATCCAACAGCGGGAACATTGGAGAGAGAAATTCTCTTGGCCGCGCGGTTGGAGAGTGTTTCGGCAGCCTTGTGCTGGCCCATTCTGTGGAGTTCCGAGGTTAGACAGCCGATGGCTCCGGGGTGGAGGAGGGGAGTGTCAGTTGCTGCACGATTGGAAAGAACGGTCAGCGCCTTCTGTTTCTCCATCCTGTATAGGTCGCGAATGAAATAAATAACGGAATGTGGGCGGTCGAGAGGGAAAATTTCTGCGGCGCGATCCAGTACAGTTCCACTGCCCTCCATGTTGCCTTTTATGCGAATTTCCTCTTGCAAGAAGATAATGATTCGCTGCTCGAAGGAAGGATCCTCTTTCTCTGCGCGCTTCAGTAGCTCGCGCTCAGCCTCCTCCTGCCCTGATGCTTGCAGTGCTTTCATTAATTCGATGATGGAATAAAAGTCCTCCAGGGGGGCGTTCCTGGCTGCGCTTTTTGCAAATAGATTAGATGCTTCTTTCTGGCCTTCTTTGTGTAGTTCTCGGAGTAGTCTGGCGATGGCTTTTGGGTCGGTTAGAAGGGCATGGACTACGGTCCAGCGGGCTTCATGTTCGTATGATTCGTCATCTAGGGTGAGGCGTTTGAAAAGGTTGACGACTGTCGAAGGGTCTTGGGTTGCAAGGGAGCGGTAGTATAGTAAGACAGCGTGCTTAAATAAGCCTCGATTTGCGGCTGCTATCGCTAAATTATGAAGGTCTTCCGAATTATTGGTATGCTTCAGCAAGGATTGCCATAGGCTCGGGTCGCCAAGCTTGTCTGCACGTTGGATGCGTAGGTGTTGGTTGAGGTAATCGGCAGGCTCATAGGTAGGTTCCAAGCCAGCCTGGTTGATTGACGTGTACAGACACGTCAAAGCGCAGCGAATGTCAGTCCGTTCCCCGTTGGCGCGTTGCCCTGTGTATAGGGCAGTCAGAGCTGCGGTGGCCCAGTTGGGATCGGTCGGACGCTCGCGCGAATCCAACAACCCGTTGGCTGCCTCCGCCAGCAGCGCAGTTGAGAGTGGACCACGATGCCCCATTCGTCGAGCGTCAATAGCAGAAGTAAGTAAAGCGTGCTCAACTGGGGTGAAAGTATGTCCTGGGCCATCCAAATATGCCTTAAGAAGTTCAGGGCCCCCGCTAAGGTGTTGCACTACTCGCCCTCGGTCGCGCGCTCCCGCACGGCTGGCATCATCCATCCGTTGGTCATCGTGTTCTGCGGCCAACCGGGCCCATTCTTGCTGTTCATTCGGGGTTAGGCGGTCAGGCACCTTGATCTGGACGGTGGCTGTGGATGTGAGCAGAGCACGAACATAGCTGTGGGGATCGCGGTCAGTGCCGGGACGAGTCAGTTCCTCCCAGTACGGCTTGGTCCACAGTGTCCCCACTGCCAGAATACCGTTTCGGGTCAATAGCAGGTCGAGTAGAGCGGCGGCGGCTTCGGGTGCTTGGGTGCCGTAAAAGCAGCGCTGAGCCTCATTGAGCCAAAGTACCGTCTTGTCGTCCATGCGTCCGGTGGATACGGATTCGAGTAGGTCGATGGGATTCTGTGGACGAAGCAGGGTTCGGTCAGCGGCCATGTCGTGTAGGGCTTCATGCAGTGCCCGAGTCTTGCCAGTGGAGGAGTCTCCAGTCAGCATTACTAGCGTTGAGGTAGTCCCTGCCAGTGCTGGTTTGAGGTGCTTACGCAGTTGTGTGTCGTGGGCACGGCGCAAGTAGGGGGTCAGGAAGGGGTAGTCACCCGGGTCAGGAGACGGTAGGACTGCCTGGTGCACTTCGAGTGCTGCTGGACCGATGTGCTTGACCTTGTGCGATCTACTTGGGGTGGGTGTGCGTTGTGGTGGGTTTGCTGTGTTGATGGTTACGGAGCCGTGGCTATGACCGATCTGGACCGTAGTGCCGGAGACATTGCCGACGGTGTTGGCCACATTGGTTGATCGAGGCAGGACGGACGACGCAGAGTTCGGGGAGTCTTCGTGCGGGTTGGTCCTGTTCCCTTGTTCAGTTGGAGGCGTGGGGAAGCGGCGAACGGCCCATGTGACTAGGGCTAGCAACGGCGTCAGGGCGATGAGAATGCCGACGATCCATCCTGCGGCTTCCCAGCTTTGACGATGTATGGGACCTCCACCCAGCCCCAACACGGCAGTCAGAGTGCCCAGGACCATCATGGTTGCCGTGGTTGCCCATATCCACGTGGTTGCCTTGGGAAACATGGGGCTGATTGTGCCCTACTGGGCCGGGTAACGCACGGGGATCGTGATTTGCTAGTTCGAGGGACCTTTCGTAGCGGACTTGATGGGGGCTGGGGTAGGCGCCGGGATCGCCTCCCGCCACCTGGCCTGTGACCTGGACTTGGGGTGGGACCTATGGTTTGTGCGTCACCGAGTTCGCGGTGTCCACTCGTCGTCCAGGATCGAGTGGACGATGGAGTCGCGCCAGGCGTCCCGGGTCCACAAGTGGCGCCGGATCCGTCCCTCTTCCACCATGCCGGCCCGGAGCATGACGCGCTCGGAGGCCTGGTTCTCCGGAGAGCGGGCGCCCCATATCCGCTTGAGCCCCAGCTCGTCGAAGCCGAGCCGGAGCAGGAGCTGAACGAGTTCGCTACCGAACCCCTGCCCCCACAGGTCGGGTCGCAGGGCGAACCCGATCTGCGCGCTGTGGGGGCGCTCGTCCACGGCCAGGCGCGCGGCGCAGACAAGCTCCTCCTGTCGCGCGACAGCGAGCATGTAGACGCCCCTGCCCTCCTGCTCGGAGCCGGCGATCGCGGCCTCCACGATGGCCGCGCACCGCTGCCTGGTACGCGGTGTGAAGGACAGGTGCCGCACCGCCTCCGCGTCTCCATAGACCCGGAGCAGGTCCTCGACATCGGCGGGCCGCAGTTCCCGAAGGGTGAGCCTGGCGCTGGAGAGTTCGACTGGGTGCATGTCCGGCAGGCTAGCGGCCCGAGGTCAACGCCGAGGCGGGAGTGCGGCTGTAGGCCTCGATCTCCTGACGGAGCCGGGCTACGGCCTTGCTGCCGGTGTAGTCCGGGCCGCGTAGGGCGCCGTGCACGCGCATGACGCTGTTCACCACGCCGGACACCCGCTTCGTGGCGGGCAGGCCCAGGACTGGTTCAAGGGCCTGCGCGGCACCCTCGATCTCTCCCAGGCAGACCCGGGCGTAGCTGAGGTCGGCGCGTGCTCCGGCCTTGACTTGGTAGGCCCAGGCGGCGACCCCCTCCGCGGCGGCGGTGACCAGCCCGTCATGGAAGCTATGACTGGCTGGTCATGGCCTTCTGCGTGTGGCCTGGCCACAGTGGGCGCATGGATGGACTTGCAGAAGAAACCCGCGCTCTGACGCGGCTCAGCTCGGGCAGGTGCGCCGATGGTGGCTGACCTGCTGATCCAACGGCTGGACGCCGACCACTGGGGCTTCAAAGCCGCCCGGCTGAGCGAGGCCGCCGAACTCGGGTTCCCGGTGCCGCCCGCGTTGTGCCTCCGGGCCGAGGACCTGTCGCGAGCGACCGCCGAGGCGGTGAACGCAACCAGGACCTGGCTCCGCCTGTACCGGCCCCGCCGTGTGGTGCTCCGGACCAGCGCACACGAGGACCTGGCGGAAAGCGCACAGGCAGGCCGCACTGTCTCCCTGCTGAACTGTCCTCCCGACGCTTCGGCGCTGTTGCGCACCATCGACCAGGACCTCATCATCACCGAGAACCTCGGCGGTGGCAGCGGGGCCTGCGTCATGGTCCAGGAACAGGTCGAGGCACCCCTCTACGGCGTGGCCTTCTACAAGGACGACCACCTGACGGTGGAAGCGGCTCGGCACGCCGACGGCATCACCGCAGGGCGCCCGCCTCAAGCACGAGCTCGGGTCGAGGGGAACCGCTTCCACATCACGACCCAGGAGTCACCCATTCCGGGGATACTGCTGACTCGTCGTCTGCTCCAGACCTGCCGTCTCCTGCACGAGCACTTCGGCTTCGGAGTCGACGTGGAGTGGGCGTGGACCGGCGCGTCGGTTGTCGTGCTCCAGGTCCGTCCGATCACCAGGAGCCTCCTGGAGCGCGCCGAATGAGCGCGATGAGCAAGCTCGACACCATGACAGCCCTGGGCAATCACGGGCTGCTGCGCATGCCCGTCCAGATCTACCGACGCCCGGGGAGGGTGACGGCCCGGATGATCCGTAGCGGTGTGGGCACCGGCGAGGCCTTGGTCGTTCGGACCGGATCCGAGACCGAGGAGCGGAACCTGCCGCGTCTGGTCGGCGCGGACGCCGAAGTTGCCGCGGCGTGGATCAACGAACTGCCGCCGTCGTTGTCCGCGTTGGTCCAGCCCTACGACCAGGTGCTGTTCTCCGTCGAGCTGGCCGTCTACGACGGCCTGGAGGCAGCCGAGATCGTCCCCGGTATCTGGGAGCTGGACAACCAGCTCACCCCGACCGTGGTCGGTGTCCAAGGTGACCGAGTCGACCTCACAGCTCTCGACACCGGAACCGGCCAAACAGCGCGTTTCCACGACCTCGTCCGTGGCCACTACGAGAGTCCCGCCCAGGTGGACGACTGGCAGGTCGCCACGGTTGTGGAGTGGATTCGCGGCCGCCGCCCCGACCTGGCCGCTCTGCGCCGGGACCTCGGCCACGCCTTCGGGCTCAAGCTGCACTACTCCACCCGCTTCGGGCTCTCCCCGCAGAACCTGCGGAGCACAGTGCCCCACCGCGAGACCTGGACGGGGAACCACAACTCACCCCGCCCCGCGGCCACACTTCTGGCCTCCACGAACGAACCGATTCCCAGCGGTCCGCTGCTGCTCGATGTGTCCCTCGCACGTGAACAGTACGCCCAGCTCACACGCTTTCTTGACCGCCTGCGGGAGGCGGGTACCAGCGAGGTCTACCTGCGTTCCGGATTGCTCTCCCACCTGGCCATCAACCTCCGCGAGGCCGGAATCACCGTGAGGAGCGCCCATGGGTGAGTTCTGGGTGGTCGAAGGCATCGACGGAGCAGGCAAGAGCCACCTCCTGTCCCTCCTCACCGACAGCACCCGCGAAGCGGTCGTTCTCCGCAAGGACGCCCTTCCCACGTCAGGAGGCCCCTGGGAGGACGAACGCCTGTCAGCGATGCACCGCTTCACCTGGGGCTACGACCACGCCGAGCCCGTGTGGCACTACCCGGCCCGCTACTGGCTGCACACCCTCGCCGGCTGGTACGAGCTGTTCCACCACGTCCACGTGGCACCCGCGCTCTCCTCCGGCCGTTCCGTCGTGGTCGACGGCTGGTACTTCAAGCACCAGGCCCGGATGGCGCTCTCCGGTGACGAGCGGCTGGAGGACCTGGCCGCGCGGGTGTTCTCGGCCCTTCCCCAGCCGGACCACGTCGTCAAGCTGTCCACCCCCGCACACCTGGCCGCGGCCCGCCGCGACGGAAACTCCAAGCCCTCCGAACACGGAGCCTTCGTCACCGGCGAGGCGACCACGTCCGCGCGGAGCTTCACCGACTACCAGACCCGCACCGACCTCGCCCTGGACTCGCTCCTCGCCGCCCACCCCGCCCCCGTCCACACCGTGGACAGCGGCTCCGGCACCGAGCACATCCTGTCCCTTCTCCGCAAGAAGGCCGCGGCATGACCACCACCGCGCCCGCGGCCGTTCCCACCGGTCACACGATGGGGGAGCGGCTGGCCGACTACGTGCTCCCCAAGATCCCGGTCGACCTGCTCACCGCCACCAACGGCCGGGCCTGGGTCTACCCCAACCGCTCCCTGTCCTTCCTCCTCGGCGGGGACAAACGCGAGGGGAAACGGTTCAACTGGCGCCGCCCCTACTTCACCGTCGCCGACCGGGCCCTGCACTGCGTGGTCCCGCCGGGCCGCGACTACGCCCACCACTACACCCAGCTCATCCGCGCTGCCTGCGCACTCACCGGGCTCCCCACCGACGTCACCACGGAACCCCCGGTACCGGAACAGGGCCTGGAGTTCATGGACCACTGGCTTCCCGCACGCCTGCCCGCCAGCGACCGGGTGATCCTCGGCTACGTCGAACCCCTCCTCCGCGACCGCACCACCGACTGGGTCCACCGGCCCGGGTTCGGCTGGCGTACCGCACGCGTCGGCAACACCACTGTTCTCCTCCTGGGCTGTGAGTTCAGCTTCTGGGGCGACCTCGCCGGAGACCTGGTCACCGCCCTGGCCGCACGCGGGCACACCGGGGGAGTGGTCTACGTCGGCAAACTCGGCGGGCTCCAGCCGGACATGGCACCCAACACCCTCGTCGTCACCGGCACCACCACCCGCATCGAGGGCCGCCGCCTCACCTGGAACAGCGCCCTGGACCTCACCCAGACCCCCGCTACCCTCCGCTCCGGAGTACGGCACGCCACCGTTCCCAGCGTGCTGGACGAAACCCGCACATGGTTCGAGGCCCACAGGGCGGACTTCGACGTCGTGGACCCCGAGATCGGCCACATGGCCCGCGCCGCCACCACCGCCGGCGTCCCCTTCGACTACCTGCACATCGTCACCGACAACCTGTGCGGCACCTACGAACACGGCCTCTACGGCGAGCGCGCCGCACCCGTGGCCACCGGGCGCCGCCGCTGCCTGCACGACATCGAGACCATCCTGCACCGGAGTCTGGCATGACCATCACCGCACCCGTCACCGTCCTCGGCCTGGACTGGAGCACACCGGACACACCGCGCCTGCGCACCACTGACACCGCCGCCCCTGACGGCAGCCAGCTCCTCCCCCTCCTGGGAGAACACACCTTCCGCGTGGACGGCGACGAGCGCTACTGCGTCGGCTGGTTCGACCTCACCGTCCCCGAGGGCAGGCACGTGCGGTGCCGCACCGACGAGACCGTCACCAGGGGACGGCAGTGCCGACGCTGCCAGTACAAGGAAGGCTTCGTCGCCGCCCACCAGGTCCACCACAACCCGCACGCCCTGCCGGACAACATCCGCGACTACCTCCAGCAGCCGCACTGGCTCTACCTCGACGTCTTCGCCAAGGGGATGACCAAGGTCGGCACCGCCGCCGAATCCCGCCGAAGCAGCCGCCTGGCAGAACAGGGCCCCGTCGCCGCCGTCTACCTCGCGCGCACCTGCGACGGCATCGCCGTCCGAACCCTGGAGTCCGCCGTCTCCCGACACCTCGGCCTGCCCCAACAGGTACCGACCCGCCGCAAGGTCCTCGGCCTCCAGGACCGGGTGGACACCGCCGCGCTCACGATGCGGCTCACCGAACTCGCCGCCGAGGCCACCGCCTACCTGGCCACGATCACCGCGGACCAGCCGGGCACCGAGGTGTTCCCCGACCCCGAAGCGTGGGCCCGCCCCGCGTGCGCCACCACCGTCTTCGACGCCGCCCCGGTCCTGGCCTATCCCGCAGACCTCACCGAGGGCGCCCACCACCTGCGCGTCACCGGAGCCAGCGGCCCCGTCGCCCTGTTCACCACCGAATCCGGCCCCGACGCGGCCCGCTACTGCGCCGACCTCACCGCGCTCATCGGCCGCCGACTCCTCCCCGCCACTCCCGAGGACGCGCCCACCAGCGCCCCGACCCTGTTCTGAACCCACCCCTACCTGTGAAACGGAGATCCGTGGACGACACCCTGAGCGAGATCTGCACCTTCTGCTGCGAAGTCGAAGGCGGCGACGACTCCAACCTCTTCTACGACCTGGGCCTGGCACGCGCCCGCTCCGACTACGTGGTCCACGAGAGCGACCACTTCGCCGTCATGCCCTGCATCGGCGCCCTAACCGACTGGTACCTGCTCATCGTCTCCAAGCGCCACACCCTGTCCGTGGGCTGGCTCGACGACGCCGAACGCGCCGACCTGCGCGCCCTCATCCCGCAGGTCACCGACCTCGTCCGCAGGCGCAGCGGCCTGGGCAGCCTCGTCTTCGAACACGGCAGCCTCGACTTCCGCGACAAGGGCGGCGCCTGCTACGACCACACCCACATCCACGTCGTGGCCACCGACCGCGCTCCCCAGGCCTTCCTCGACCAGATCCCCGCACCCGTCACCATGCGCCCCTGCCCGGACTGGATCGGTGCCGCCCGCCACCTGGTGGAGGACCGACAGCGCTCCTACCTCGCCCTGGGCACACCCGGACAGGACTGGATCGGCACCGCCACCGGAGCGCCCTCGCAGTTCTTCCGCCGCTGCCTGGCCTCTTGGATGGGCGCCGAGGAAGGCGAATGGGACTGGCTCACCTTCCCCCAGACCGACAGGGTCCACCGCATGAGCAGCCTCCTTGCCGCGGGCTGACACCCAATCCCCGCCCACGAAGGAGGAACCGGCGCCCCGGCGTAGGCTGGGGCGCGTGGTTCACACCGAGGACTTCGTGCGGCGCGCGACCCGCGCCGTCCACACCGCCGCTGACACCCTGGGCCTCACCCCGTCCCAGGAACCCGAGCTGATTCGGGCGGGGGAGCGGGCCGTGTTCCGCCTCGACGGCGGCAGGGTAATCGCCCGCGTCGAGCGCTCCGCCGACCGGACCCCGGAGGCCGCCCGCGAGGTACGCGCCGCACGCTGGCTCGCCGACCAGGGCATACCGGTGAGCCATCCCCTCCCGGGTGAGCAACCCGTCCCGGCCGAGGACACCGTCGTCACCCTCTGGGAAGCGGTGGACGGGGAGTGGACCGTCCCCCGGGAACTGGCCGTGCTCCTGCGCTCCCTGCACCGGCTCGCCCCGCCGCCCGACCTGGGCCTGCCCGACCTCGATCCCTTCGACCGGATCCGCGAGCGCATCGACACCGCGCCCCGGCTCACCGGTCCCCAGCGCGACCAACTGCACCGGGTCCACCACGACCTGGCCCAGCGACTTCCCACGGTGCGTCCCGTCCTGGGGCGACACGTCATCCACGGCGACGCGAACATCGGCAACGTGCTGGCCACCGACCACGGGGTCGTGCTCTTCGACCTGGATGGCATCTGCTGGGGCCCGCCCGAGTGGGACCTGGTCCTGACCGCCCTGTACCGGGACCTGGGCTGGCACACCGACGCCGAGTACGCCGACTTCTGCGACGCCTACGGATTCGACGTCACCGCCTGGGAGGGCTATCCCCTCCACAAGGCGATCCGCGAGCTGCGCATGACCACTTGGCTCGCACAGAAGGGCGGCGAGAGCCCCGAGATCGACGCCGAGATCAACCGGCGCGTCACCGACCTGGGCGATCCCGAGTGCCCCCGGTCCTGGCACCCCTACTGACCGGCGGCCACCACGGCGCGCGCCTGGCGCAGGAACCGCGCCGCTCCGGGCTGGTCCCGGTGGGGGAGTATCTGCTTCGCGAAGTCGCCCAGGTACCCGGCGCACCGCGCCGACGAGGTCGCCCGGACCAGGGGAACCGCCTGCTCGCCGATGTGGCTGGCCTCCTCCACCTCGCCCTGGCCGAGGACGGCCGCGGCCAACACCAGGCGGGTGAACACCCGGCTGCGCGCGTACTCGTCACCGGTGGAGGCGGCCAGGCTCTGCTCGGCCAGGCGGCGGGCGACGTGTGCGTGCCCGAGATCCCGATGGCAGCGCGCGACCTCGTCGGAGTACTCCGAGTGGTCGAAGTACCTGATCCACTCCGGGTCCGTGGCGGGTTCGCGGCTCCCGAACGCCCGCTCGGCCTCGCCCATCGCCCGGAAGCAGTCGCTCCTGTCCTTGCGGGCGGCGTGGGCACGGGCCTCCATCATCAGGAACTGGGAGCGCATCGTCGCCGTGGCACGAGCTCCAGCGCCGGTGAGGGCAGCGCGCGCCAAGTCGCGGGCCTCGGCATGCGCGCCCAGGTAGTTGGCCTGGTGGCTCATCGCGGACAACACGCTCGCCCCCAGCAGCCGGTCCTCGGCGTGTGCGGCCAAGTCCAGGGCCTGGACGAAGTAGCGGCGGGCGGCGCCGTTGCGCTGGGCGTCGTAGGACATCCAGGCGATGGAGAGGACGAACTCGGCCGTGACCGTGAACAACGACCGCCGTACCGCTTCGGCGTGCGACCGCCGCAGGAGGGGGACGACCGTGTCGTTGAGGTAGTGCACCGCCGTGGTCCTGGCGTTCTCGCCACCGAACCGGTTGTCCAGGGCGCCGAACGCCGCGGTCGCGGCGCGAACTGCGGCCACCGGGCCCTCCTCGACCAGAGGGGTCTCCTCGGAGGAGGCCGTGTTCCGTACGAGCCAGGAGAGCACGGCCGGGCTAGTCGCTGAGGTCCCGGTTCCCTCCTCCATACCCGGTGTGTGCTCGACGTCCGCCTGGGCCAGCCGTCGCAGGACCGAGGAGGCCTCCTCACCCGAGTCGTTCAACCCCAGAGCGAGCTCGGCGGGCACCCGCGCCATCTCGGGCGTCGGGATGTCGTGTCCGTGCGTGATCCCGTCGAACGCACGGATTCTGGACTCGGGCTTGCGGATCTCGCGGCTGCCTTTCAGGACTCGGGAGACCATGGCCTGGGACAGGTCGCACATGCGGGCGATGGCGTCCTGCGCCAGGTCGGTGTGCCGCAGCAGCAGCCGGATCAGCGCGTTGGGGTCCCGGTCAGCGACTGCCCGCCGCACCTCGGGGATGCTCCAGAACCGGCTTGGAACGCACGAGCAGTCACCGGGTTTTCGTGCACGACCGCAGTTTCCGCAGAACACGGCATACCTTCCGAATCGCTTCGCCGGAGGGAGAGTGGAGTGGCACCGAATCCTACGGTGACACCAGATCTCGGGGCCATGACCGGCCTGTCATAACCACCATGCCCGCTCCGTCATAGCGATGTCAGGTGTTTCTCCAGACAGTGAGTACATGAGTATCCCAACGCATGGCTCGCTTCCTCCGGGCTGCTGCTTTCCCGCGGAGGGCTGATGCGACGCCTTCCTTCCCCGCGCCC
Source organism: Nocardiopsis synnemataformans (assembly GCF_965343085.1). Taxonomy (NCBI): domain Bacteria; kingdom Bacillati; phylum Actinomycetota; class Actinomycetes; order Streptosporangiales; family Nocardiopsidaceae; genus Nocardiopsis; species Nocardiopsis synnemataformans. Next base: position 144,243 of record NZ_CBDRFA010000007.1, read on the forward strand.
GCCTCGGGACGAAACGGTGTTGCTGCCTCGGCGCATCAGCTTCGATGACCCGAACACCTCAGGACTGCTGTGCGGTTCCGACACCGCTCACCTCTCCCAAGCCCGCCGATGGGCGGCTCAGGCCACCCGGACCACACCGTCCGCCGCGCATCCCTTGGTCGTGTCCCTGGCCGAGCTGCACACGAACGCTCTACGGCACACCGCCTCCGGGCTACTCGGCGGGCAGGTGCGGATCGAGATCGAGCGGCGCCGTCTCCTCTTCGTCCTGCGCGTGATCGACGACGGGCCTCGCCCCGGTGCGGCGGCAACCGTGCCCCAAACGGCTCCTTCTTCCTCACCGGGGGGCGCGGGGCCGACGTTGGCCGAGAGCGGCTACGGCTTGGCCCTGGTCGACGCGATGGCCCTGTACTGGGACTTCTCCGTGGGTCGTAGCGGTGGATTGACCGTTCGTGCGGCCTTCGACCGGTCCGGACGCACGCGTAGCCAGCAGTGACGAATAACCAGCGGACAGGGGCGGGCTGTATTTCGTGGCTGGGGTTGAAGGTGCTCGCCCACCCAAGGGAACATCGACCACCCCAGGCGGGAAAGGAAACCCGTTTCGTGGGCTTAGGGCTTTTTGTGACTCATTGTGTGGGTTTGTGGGTGATAAGCGCAGTTTCGGGGGTGTGCGCTCCCAAGGCCATTGACACTCACCCGCAACGTCACAGGAAGAACCGGCCTCGTTCGCGGGGTCGCTGACAAGAGAAAAGGGGGCCCCGAACCGGTGCTGCGAACACCGGCCCGGGGCGTGATTCCCACCTGACTACAGCAGGAGGAAACCGTGGAGAAGCATAGCGGGCGACACCGCAGGCGCCGTCAGGGTTGGGGCGAACAGGTGCGCTGGGTCCTCGGGGTGGTGCTCGCCGCACTGTTCTGCGGCCCTACCGGCCCAAGTACGCGACCGGTGGCCGAGGTTCGCCCACCGCTGCCCTTGCGGAGTGCGCGAAAGGACCGCGAACCAGCCTCGGTACGGGCTGCGGCCAAGGAGCGTACGGATGTTTCTCGGCCCCGGCCCGGAGAGGAACAGCCGAGGGAAGCTCCGGTGAAGGTGCCACCGCAGCGGACTCCGTATACGGGGCCGCGTGGGTGGTGTGAGGACGATGACGGGGTGCGCGGGGTGCGTCCCTACCTCGCTCGGCACGAGGACCGCGTCGTCCGCACGTATACCAGGGGAGACGTGCAGGCGAACCGAGGTGAGGAAACGGCGGGTGTCCGAGGCCCGGCGGTACCACCGCCTTCCAACCCTGGGGGCGGTCGTAAGGACGAGTTCGCTGAACTGGCTCACCTGGTGCGGCGCTGGCAGGCAATCTCCACCTGAGAGAATCCACGCCGGGGTGGTGCTGACCGTGATCACGGGTCGGCGCCGCCCCGGCCTCACGTGGCGGAAGTCAGAAGAACCTCTCGGGTAGTCGTCAACACCTGCGCCTGTGACCTCGACACCAGAGCCGGGCAGGTGGCCTCGCCCGTACGTCGTGTCAGGGCGTGGGCCGTTGGCGGGCCTGTGACTCCGCCTGTGACGGGGCCTTTCCGGGGGCCTGTGACTCCGCCTGTGCCTCCGCCTGTAGGTGGGCCGCTTTGATCGGCCCACCTCTCGGGCGTTATCAGTGCAGGTGAAAGGCCCTTTGGGTGGGCCGTTGGAAAGCCAGACTTATACCCAGTGGGTAGTCCTCTTCACGTAGGCGGGCGGGCCCGCCCCGGCAAACGGGGGCGGACCCGCCCGCCTACAGGTACTTTGACCTCGGCCCACCCGTGGCTGTCTCCCCCCGCCCGCTGCGCCTCTTCCCGGACGGCCTGGTCTGCTCTCTCTTTCTCTCACCAGAGCAGAGACGTGGGAGTTCTGTCACCTGCCACGTGCGGGCTTCCCCTGGCCGAGAAGTCATGGAAGAAGGGATTTTCTCCTCTCTGATGGCATTCGCGATCTCTTTCTATGAAGACGGTCTGGTGCGATCGAGGTGGACGGAGCGCTCTCGCCTATCGAGTGACAAAGCGCGGGTTCCTGCTCCTGTGAGAAGTGCAGGCGCGCTTTTCCTCCGGCTTCCTTGGAAGTGGGAAGGTGGGGTGTGAACCTCCACTGAACCCGAAGTGAACCCCTGGCCAGCGCATGGGCCACCGACTGGGCCGCCGGGTGGGCCACTTTTAGCTGGCCCACCCCTGCTCGGGATGCTGTGCAGGTCAGCGCCCCTGTGGGTGGGCCAACGGGCGTCCAGACTTATACCCAAGTGGGTAGTTCTCCTCACGTAGGCGGGCGGGGCGCCCTCGCTCACGGGCGAGCGCGCCCGCGCCGCCCGCCTCCACGGGTGCTCTACGCGTGCGGAATCCCTTCTTTCTTCGCCTCTTTTTCAGTGAAAGTCTTTCGGCTTCATTGTGAGAGAAGAATTTAATCCCCTGCTCCTGCGCAGAGACCAAGATCGTCTAGCTCCGTGCGCTGCATAACAGCGCTCTCTTCTCCCTCTGCCCGTGTGTTTTTTGTTGTCCCGAGCCGCGCTTCACGCAACCTCGTCTGCCAGCGGTACGCGGTGACGGAAGCTGAGCCGCGTGAAGTTCTGAGGTCGGGTGTCGCATCTTCATCGGGCGCGTCTTCATAGGGGTTCATCAGGGCGAAGAGGCCCAAGACGACGTCCGAGGAGGGCCATGGCGTGGTGGCGAGGAGAAGCACTGCTCGAAAACGGGATGGTCCGGGACGGGTTCCAGGCCCATGGTGTAGCCCCAGGGTGTGGGTGGGTGGTGTGGGGCTGTCAGCGCCCCGACGTCGGCCCGACCGTGCGGCGGGGCCCCGGGCGTCCTGGGGCGGGGCGGTCGGCGCGGACCGGCCGCGTGGTGGGCTCGGTGGGGCCCGCGTCGTTGACCCCTGGACCAGCCTGCGGCAGGAGGGTGGCAGGAACAGGGCGATGCCGGGCGTATCGGATGGGTGGGCGGGGGTGTGGGCCCATCGGATGACGGTTGTGTCGAATCCGCTTGACCACCTCTACGAGGTCGAGCGTGGATGCGTGGTGCCCCGCCACACGCGGGGCCGTACGCCGTATCCGTTCAGCTCAGAGGTGGGCCGTGTGGGTGTGAGCACTTCGGTCATGGTGGCCGAGGTCGGCTCGCTGCCAGTGGTTGGCGGATGTGGTGTGCGTGGGAAGCGAGACGAAGGTGAGGCCGTGCATGGCCGCGCGTGAGGGGTCCACGTTCAAACGGTGCGGATGCCGCGATGAGAACACCGGCAGGGCACTGGGGGTGAGGTGTCCGCAGCTCAAGCGTAAGACTGGAGGTTGGACTCCGGCTCATGGGGCGTGGGCGTTTCAGTACGAGCTTCCGCTAACCAGTGAGGGTGGGCGCCGCCAGGCCCGACGGGTCGGCCTGGCCTCCCAGGAACAGGCCCGGAAAGGGCTGGAGCACGTCAAGGCGCTCATCGGTCTGGCGGAGAAGGACCCCACGGTCGAGATACAGATCGCTGACCTGATCCAGGCGGCGTTGAAACAACGCCGCCCACTCCCCGACCTGGAAGAGGTACGCAAGCGGGTCGCGATGGCGGTGGACGTGCGCGCCGAACCACCCACCGTTGAGGCGTGGTTGGGGGAGTGGTTGGCGGGCAAGCCCGATCTGGCCGCGGGAACCCGGGCCTCCTACGCCGGGCACATCCGCACCTACCTCGTCCCGCACCTGGGTCGGCTTCGGCTGGACAAGCTCCAGGCCCGCCACGTCGAGACCATGTTCGCGGCCCTCGAGGAGACCAACAGCCACATCCTGGAGTGCCGCGAGTCCGACGACCCCCAGGTACGGGCCTCGGTCAGGGGCCGGAGGGTGATCTCGCTATCCACCAAACACCGCATCCGCGCCACTCTCCGGAGCGCGTTGTCCGAAGCCGTCAGGCGTCCGGATCTGCCGGTGTCGGTGAACATCGCCTCGCACGTACGCCTGCCCTCGTGTCCGAGGAAGCGTCCGCTGGTGTGGACACCCGATCGGGTGCGCCAGTGGGCCAAGGACGGGACCGTGCCGGGAGAGGTCATGGTGTGGACCCCGGAGCAGACCCGCGCCTTCCTGGTGCACGCGAGGAAGTACCCGTGGCTGTATCCGATGTTCCACCTGATCGCGGTCAAAGGCCTGCGCCGAGGAGAAGCAGTCGGCTTGCCTTGGGCTAACACCCGGCTGACGGACGGGCAGATCGACATCCGCGTCCAAGTCGTACAACTCGCGTGGGAGACAATCACCTCCACCCCGAAAAGCGCGGCGGGCCAGCGCACCATCACCCTGGACGCCGACACCATCAAAGTGTTGCGGGCATGGAAGCGGTTCCAGAACGAGGCCCGCCTCAAGGCCGGAGCGGCATGAACGGACAGCGGTCTGGCCTTCACCAAGGAGAACGGTTTGGGGTGGCATCCGGGGCAGGTCAGTGACTGGTTCCTACGCATCGCCAGGGCCGCCGGGTTGCCACCGATCACATTGCACGGGCTCCGCCACGGGGCCGCCTCGCTGGCGCTCGCGGCCGGGACGGATGTGAAGATCGTGTCCAGCGAGCTGGGGCACGCGACCACGCACTTCACCCAGGACACCTACCAGTCGGTGTTCCCGGACGTGGCCAAAGCGGCGGCCGAAGCCACCGCCGCGCTGCTACGCGGTCCGGCTCCGGTGAGGGTCGGGTAGCCGAACCGGCGAGCACACCAGGAGCCACACGGCACCACCGGCCCCAGGCCAGTGCACGGGTTCGCCCTGGCTGGCCTGGGGTTTCCTCGTGTCAAGGGCTGGAAATCGATCGGGTCAAAGGTCTGATGGCATTATGGTTACGCGAAAAAAGCTCTGGTGGCTTTGGGATTATTCAGTGTTTTGAATATGGGAAAGATGTATTCTGCAAATGGCTAGCCAAGAATCGTCTTTCGTTTCTATGTAGAGCTTTTCTGCCCGTTCTAGGGCAGTCATTGCATCCTCTGTTCTGCCTGCATCTGCAAGTGAAAGGCCGAGGCCATGCAAAGTCCATGCCTCGCTGTGGCGATCTCCTAGTTCGAGGCAAAGCGCGAGGGCTAGCTCATGGGATTCAATGGACTCTATAATCCTTTTAAGCTGTCGGTAAGTTAAGCCTAGCCCATGCCTTGCTGCAGCTTCGCTTTGAATGTCTTTATTCAGCTTGCAGTGATCGAGGGCCAGATTATGAGCAGTTATGGCATTCTCAAATTTTCTTGCCTCACGAAATCCAAATCCGATGATGTTCCAAGTTGCGGCTGCTTGGTGCCGTCCACCGGCCCTTGTTTCGACGTATTGAATGATGTCGTGCATGGTGAAGTTTTCAACAAAATGATCTCGCAGGAAAAATGAGAGGACCTCCGGAAGTCGGATGGCAGCTTTCCAATTGTTTACTTCGCGAGATGTCTGCACTACTGCCGCTAGGTTAGCATTCTCGTTTTCTAGCCACGAAAAGGCCTCATCTGGCGTCGAAAAAATGCTCGGATTTTTAGGGCGGTGGCGTATGGTTAAGTTGGCCTCTTCTGCTGTTTTTAAGTAGTAATCTATGATGCGCTCCAAGGCTTCGTCTATGAGACTCTTTAAGTTTTTGTCTGAAGCTTTCTCTGAGGCGATGCTGCTGGCGTAATCTGCTAGCAAATCATGCATGCTCCACTGGTTGGAATCTGTGTTCCGTGTGACCAGATGAAATGTGGAAAGTTCATCCATAAGTTCGGTGACGTAATCATCGGTTTTGTTAGTTAGGGCAGAAATAGCAGGGACTGTGAAGCTATGCCCGGGTGCGGCACCGAGGAGTGTGAACACCCAATTTTGATCTGGGCTTAACTGGCTAATGGAAGTGTCGAATATTGCTTGGATCTGGCGTTCGTCATCGGCGAGGTTTTGTAAGCGAGAGTTGGCATCCATGAGCTTACTGACATGGCTTAGAATGCTGCGGCTCTGATAATTTATGAGTACGGCGCTGGATATTTGCAAGGCGATGGGCAGGTTGCCGCAGGCGCGTGCAATTTGCTTCATTTCCGAAATGTCATTAATTCGTGGGTCCGAGGGATTGGCTCGGGAAAGCAATTTGGTTATCAGTTTTACGGAGTTCGAATCGCTTAGGCATTCTATGCGGATGCAAGGCGCGCCGAGAGTTGTGATCCTATTTCGAGAGGTGACTAGAAGTCGATGTCCCCCATGCCCAGGAATTAGCGCCCTGACTTGGTTTGCGCCTGAAGCGTTGTCTGCCACCACCAAAACTGGTGCGCCTTGCTGTTTTTCGATGTTGTTTAGGTGCATCCTGAAGAGTGTAGTGCACTCGTTTATTTCGCTTGGTATTTCTGGCCTGGGAACTCCAAGGGTGCGTAAAAATGCGGATACTGCTTGTTGTGGAGACATGGGACTCTGGTCGTAGCCGCGCAAGTCGATGAACAGAGCGTAAGAGAACCAGTTTTCTTTCTTTGCTTGATTTCCTATAGCCACTGCCAAGGCTGTCTTTCCCACGCCTCCGGCTCCAGCTATAACTGTAACTGAATTCTCATCTTCGATAGTACTGCTGGCGCCCTGGCTTGTCGGTTTTATTAATCTTGCCAGTTCCTTCAATTCTTCGTTGCGGCCAATGAACCCCGGGGCTACCGCGGTCAAAGAAGGAAAGCCATCTGGTAGTAATTTTGGAGAATAATGGTGATGGTTAATCTCCTGTTTTCCTGTTACGGGACCGTGGAATGTGCTGCCATGGAAGTCGTTGTGGTCGCCGCCGTAAGTAGAGCTCACTGCTTCGGCCCCTGCCCATCTTCTCTGAGTCCGGGATGGGGCTGGTTAACCTGTTTGCCGACTACCGGCCCGTGGAATGTGCTGCCATGGAAGTCGTTGTGATCGCCGCCGTACGAGAATTTCTCCACGTGTACGTCTTGACCCTGGGCCACGGTGGCACCGGAGATATCCCCGCTCTCCGTGTTCGCGGCAGCTTTTTCACTGTTTGAACTTGGAGGTGGTGTGGGGAGGGGCTGAGGGGACATGGCCCGGGCGATGGCGGTGACGATCAGTGCCAGGGCGGTGGTGATGCCCGCTGCCCAGGCGGCGGCTTCCCACCCTGCTCGTGTGGCGGGGCCTCCGCCGAACCACAACCCGGCTCCCAGCGTGGCCAGGACCGCGACGGTCGCCGTGCTTGCCCAGATCCACCTCGTCTTAGTCATGCATCTGATTGTGGCGCGGTAACCCCGGTCTGATTGCGGGTTTCGGCGGAATCGGCCGTATGCGGCCTGTGGGGCTGCGCGGCACACAGGGCCCGGATCGCGTGTGTCGGGGCGGCTGTGGGGCGCTGGCGGGCGGACATGGGCCGCCCCGGCCCGGGCCCGCAAGGTCACAGGACGGCAAAATGCTCCGCGAGGTGGGTGCCCACCTGTACTGGACCTTGCACTGCGGAGCACACGGGGAGCATTTCAGGCCCGGATCCAGACCCGACGCCTCGTCTGTTCGACTCGCACACCCCATCTGACCTGGGGTTTTGTGGCGCACCCGGCAGGATTCGAACCTGCGACCATCGGATTAGAAGTCCGATTCTTTCGTGCCTCTACGTGCCACAGAGTGACGTTTCGTCCCTATCCATCCGATCGTCACCATCGTTTCGTGTCAAGAGGTGTCACCCGGTGCCGTCCCAGTCCGGAACTGCAGAGCACAAACGGAGCACACACGGCCTGTCGGCGGCGTCCGATGGCACCTCGCGAGGTTCTCGGAGCGACCGCTCGTTTGCTTCAGGGCGCGCGCCTGGAGCGTTCGGTTCGGGTCTGTCCCAGGCGCGGGACCCAGCCCTCGGGGCGTCCGTTCCCGGCGGGCTTGGCCTCGGCCGTGGAGCCCTTGAGTAGGCCGGTCGCCCGGGCTACAGCCAGAGCGGGGGCCACGTCGAACTCGTCCCTTTGACGCCTCGCGTACCGCGAGTCCTGGCGGGCGGCGAAGGTCAGGGCCGCGTCCAGGGCCTCGCGCCACTCCTCCTCGGTTCCGGTGCCGCTCTCGGCCAGTTCCAGGACGCGGTGCACGAGGGAGAACCCCTCGTTCCACTCGTCCGTGGAAGTACGCAGGTCGAGAAAGTTCAGGACCTTCTCGACTGCCTTCTCGACAGTGGACAGGTGGGGCAACAGCAGATTCAGACCGTCGTTCTCGATGAGGTCGGGGTAGTCGATGCGGTCCCAGACAGCCCCATCCCACCAGTAGGCGAAGCCCTGCTCGCGATCGTTCTCCAACGCGGTGAACCAGGTCCAGGGCAGCCAGTCGGGACCCGCGTAGGGGTCATAACCCTCGACGTCCATGTGATCGTCGCACTCGTGGTCGGCACCGACGAGCACCCCGCGTCCGCCCTCGATCCGAGCGAGCCGCCACTCGTTGCCGCCCCCGTCGTCGTGGTGCACGACCGCGTCGGCGTAGCTGTGCTGGTTCTCGCTGCCGCCCGCCTCCAGGACGGCCAGCGCGGCGGCGCGGGATAGTCTGCTCGGGTGTTCGAGACAACAGCGTGGGCGGAGCGCATGCTCCGCCCCATGCGAAGAGCGGGAGCCACCGACGCCCTGCTCCCCGCGGCCCTCGTGGCCCTTTCCTTCGTCCCAGGAATCGCTCAGCAGGGAGTCGACCTCGCGGAGCTGCCGGACGACCGGCCCTTGGACGGCCTGGGCCTGGTCCTCGTCGGTGCCCAGGCTGCGCCTCTCGCCCTGCGGCGTCGGTTCCCCGTCACCTGCCTGACCGTGGTCGCCGCCGCGTTCACGGCATTCCAACTGCTGCGCTACCCCAACGTTTTCGCCTCCCTTGCACTGATCGTGGCCCTGTACACCGTCGGTACACACCCGCCGCGCCGTCCCGCGCCGGTGGTCGCGGGGGCGATCACCACCTACGCGCTCGTCTGCTACTCCCTGCACCTCGCGGGCTCCCGTGCCACCGTGGCCGACTATTTCTCCTTCGGCCTCGTCCTGGTCGCGTTCTGCGCCCTTGGCGGGTGGGTGCGCGCCCGCGCCCTGGACGCCGAGGAGCGCCGCCGCCGCGCGGAGGCGGACGCCGCTGCCGCCGAACGCGCCCGTCTCGCCCGCGACCTGCACGACGTCGTCACCCACCACGTCACCTCGATGGTGGTGCAGGCTGACACGGCGGGTTATCTGCTGGAGCGGTCCGGCCGAGTGGGAACCACCCTGACCAGTATCGGGGAGACCGGTCGGCGCGCCTTGGACGACCTCAGACACCTGCTCGGCGTCCTGGACGGACGCGAGGACCGAACCGGTCCCTCGCTCAGCGAACTCGCCAGCCTCATCGAGCGCTCCCGCAACGCTGGGCAGAGCGTGGAACTGGTCGAGGACGGCGAGCCCCGACTGATGCGCCCCCAGGAGGAGGAAGCCCTGTACCGCGTCGTGCAGGAGTCCGTCACGAACGCGCTCAAGCACGCGCCCGGCGGACACGTCGTCGTCCGCATCGACCACGGGGACGAGGTGGTCGGCGCCCGAATCACCACCGGGAACGGCACCTCCACGGCCGAGGGGGCCGGCTCGCCCCGGCTCCGACCGGGTGCCGGGCGCGGCCTGACGGGCCTGCGGGAGAGGGTCGGCGCCCTCGGCGGGGAGCTGCGCGCAGGTCCCTCCGATGACGGGGGCTTCACCGTGTACGCCGGCATCCCCAGGGGGAAGACGTGAACGGTTCGCACATACGCGTCGTGGTCTGCGAGGACGACGATCTGGTGCGCGCCGGGTACGCCGCGGTGCTCGACGCCCAACCGGACATGGTCGTGGTGGGGCAGGCCCGCGATGGGGCCGAGGCGATGAGCGTCATCCGGGACCTACGCCCCGACGTCGCGGTGATGGACATCCACATGCCCCACATGAGTGGTATCGAGGTGACCACCGCTCTGGCGGAGCCGCCGGACCCCCACCCGGTACGGGTTCTGATGGTGACGACCTTCAACCTGGACGAATACGTCTACGAGGCGCTGCGGGCCGGCGCGAGCGGGTTCCTTCTGAAGGGCGCCCCGTTGCCCGAGCTGATCGCGGGCGTGCGCACGGTCGCCAAGGGCGAGGCCCTACTGGCACCCTCGGTGACCCGGCGGCTCATCGGCGAATACGCCCTGCGGATCCGTCCCGCCGACCCCGCCCCTCCCGTGGTGCGCCACGAGCCGCTCACCGAGCGCGAGCACGAGGTGCTGCTCCTCATGGCGGAGGGGCTGTCCAACGGGGAGATCGCCGAGCGGATGACGATCGCGCATGAGACCGTCAAGACCCACGTGTCGCGGATCCTCACCAAACTTCGACTCCGCGACCGGGTCCAGGCCGTCGTGTTCGCCTACCGCTCGGGACTGGTGCGGCAGGGCTGAGGGCCGAATCCCCCTGGAGAGCTACCGAAGCGCGCTCGCGCGGGTGATGTGGCCGGCGGGTCCCCTTCCCTAGCCTTGGGGGCAGGTCAGAGCGCCCCCGCGCCCCCACGTTTTTGGAAGTGATCCCGACATGTCCCATGACATCGCACCCGTGTCCACCCCTCGCAGGACCCTGCGAAGGGCCTCGCGCCTGGTACTCGTCCTGCTCCTCGTCGGCGCCCTGGCCGCGCTCCTCCCGACCGTGACGGGCGCGGTGGGCACGTCGGTGTGGGCTCTGCCCCTCGGCGTCGCGATGTCGGTCTTCGGTCTGTGGGCCTACCGGATCGTGATCCGCCGGGTCGACAGGAGGGAGCCGCTCGAACTCTCCCGAGAGGGGGCGGCCGGGATCGGGTGGGGGACAGCGGCCGGGATCGGCCTGTTCACCGCGACCATCGCGGCCATCGCCGTCTTCGGGGGCTACCGGATCCTCGGCTGGGGGTCGTTCGAGGCCTTTCTCGCCGTATTCGGACTGATGTGCGCGGTCGGTGTCGCGGAGGAGCTGCTGTTCCGCGGAGTGATCTTCCGCTTCCTGGAGGAGACCACCGGGACCTGGGGCGCGCTCGCCGTCAGCTCCGTGCTCTTCGGCGGAGCGCACATGATGAACCCGAACGCGACACTGTGGGGCGGGTTGGCCATCGCTCTGGAGGCCGGTCTCATGCTCGGCGCCGCCTACGTGGCCACGCGCAGCCTGTGGCTGCCGATCGGCATTCACATCGGCTGGAACGCGGCGCAGGCCGGGATTTTCGGCACCGCCGTCTCCGGCAGTGAGGGCGCGTTCGCTGGGCTGTTGCTCGGGGAGACGAGGGGGCTCACCATGATCGGTGGGGGTGCCTTCGGCCCCGAGGGCAGTATCTTGGCGGTGCTGTTCTGCGGCGCGGTCACGGTGTATCTGCTGCGCGTGGCCCACCGCAGGGGCCACATCGTTCCCCGGGCCGCCCGTCGGGCCTGAGCAGGGTGCCGGTCGGGGCGCACGATGGTCTGGCACGCCGGATGCCGCCGCCCGCACAGCCGCTACCAGCTGACTGTTCCTGGCCTTCGCCGATATCGCTTGTACAGTGGTCCGCTACCGCGAACTCACCGCATGAAATGAGCTCTTGGTCGATACGGTTCTGGCGCCGCCAGGTGTAGATCGTCTCGGCGGGAGGTATTGAGGTCCTGAGCGTGTAGCGCCCAACCCCATGGGAACCCGCTGAGGGGCTTGTCCCTGGATCCTGGACACGCTGAACCCGGCACGAGCCGGGAGGAAGCGAGAATCAGGACATGGCCCGTAAGAACTACTCCGAGGACTTCCGCCGACAGGCGATCGACCTCTACCTGAACACCCCGGGCGCGACCTTCAAAGCGATCGCAGCCGATCTGGGCATCGCCCGCGGCACCCTGCAGAACTGGGTCTACGCCCAGCACCCCGAAGGACGCCCCTCCCCAGAACCCACCGCATCCACCACCGCACCGGCCAAGGGCGAGAGTGCTGCGGCCAAGACCGCCCGTCTGGAGGCCGCCCTGGCCAACGAACAGGCCGAACGCCGCAAGCTGGAGACCGAGTTGATTGACCGGACGGCCTTCGCGACTCGGGCGGAAGCCCAACGGGAGGTGTTCTCCTACGTTGAAGGGTTCTACAACCCCTGGCTACGGCACTCGGCCAACGGCCAGCTCAGCCCAGCTGAGTATGAGCGTCGCCACACCCAGCAGGCCCGAAGTGGCCCTACGGATCTGACTGAAGCCGCGTAAAACCCCAGCTCACAGGTGTCTACTGAACTGAAGCAACTTCAGAACTCAACAGCCGACCACGCAAGACGCTCGGCTGGGAAACCCCAGCCGAGCGCCTCACTAAGCTACTCCAAACGAGCAACTGACCTTCTGTGTTGCAACGACCTCTAAAATCCGCCGTGTTCCGGGGGCCGACGTGATGCAGGAGGGTCAGCGGCCTTGAGTCTTCACCTGGCGGAGGAAGGTGCTCCACTCCAGGGCTTTTTCAAGTTCCGTTGTCGCGGAGATGATCCGGTTCGGGATGGTTTCGACCGGATACACAAGCAGGCACGGGCTTCGTGATCATGGAGGTGTCTAAGCCAGCTGATCTCGAAGGTCTCCCGTGCCTACTCTTCCATCATCCCCGATCCCCGCCGTGCTCGCGAAACTGGGCCCGCTCGATACCGATGCCATCACCGATCTGCGCTCCTACCTGGACACGGTCCCCGACCCCCGCTCCCCACGCGGACGCTGGTACTGCCTGACCAGCATCCTGCTCATCTGCGCCTGCGCTGTGATCTGTGGAGCCAAGGGCATCGACGAGCTCGCCGAATGGGGACAACGCGCCCCAGCCGACCTCTTGGAAACGATCGGCGTGCGCCCCCACCCGCTCAGGTGGCGACGCACCCCTTCCACACCCACCCTCGACCGCGTCCTGGCTCGCATCGACGGCGACGCGCTGGATGAGGCCATCGGCGCCTACCTGGCCGACCGACACCAGGCGGCCACCACCAACGACACCTGCCCACCGTCCAGGCGGGAAGCGATCGCCGTCGACAGCAAGGCATTGAAGGGCTCGGCCCGCCTCGCCCAGGCACGCCGCCACCTGCTCTCGGCCGTCACACACCAGGCTCCGGTCACCCTGGCCCAAGCCGAAATCGGGTCCAAGACCAATGAGACCCGGCACTTTCGCCCGCTCCTGGAGGGCCTCGACCTGACCTGCCGGGTGGTCACCTTCGACGCCCTGCACACCGTCAAAGCCCACCTGGCCTGGCTGGTGGAGGCCAAGAAGGCTCATTACATCGCGGTGATCAAGACCAACCAGCCCACCGCCCACCTCCAGATCTCACAGCTGCCCTGGAAGGACGTGGCCATCGCTCACAGCGCTTCTGACCAAGGGCACGGGCGCCGCGAGTCCCGCTCGATCAAGACCCTGGCCGCCGCCGACAGTCTCGGCGGTATCGCCTTGCCTCACGCCAAGCTCGCGATCAGGGTGCACCGCCGCCTCCATCGTCGTGGTGCACGACCGCGTCGGCGTAACTGTGTTGGTTCTCGCTGCCGCCTGCCTCCAGAGCGGCCAGTGCGGCGGCCCGGGCCCAGAGGACACCGAAGGGAGGTAGATCCTCGGGACGCCCAGGGACGTGGAACTCCATGCTCGGTCCCTTCCGGTAGGGGAGATCAGTCGTGGAGTGAAGCTACACCGCAACTCCGACAGCCCAAGCAGAGTCTCTGTGCGGGCCAGGAACTTGGCAGGCATCCGCAACGACTCGCGACGCCTCCTTGAGGCCATCTGGTCCCAGACGTCCGTGAACCCGACTCCGACAAACGCTGGACACACCACCTGGTATCCGGCCGCCTGGAACGCCCAGGCGAGGTGGACATGCAGGTGAAGGTGCTGGTGGGGGTGCGGCACAGACCGGGGAGCCGCGAAGAGGACACGCATCCGACACCACTCCCTTTTTTGGGACATCGGTATGTGAGCCGACCGCTGGGGAAGCCGGGGTTGTTCGTCCTGCCAGAGTCGGGACGCGGGCTCGCAGCACGCTCGAACTCCGATGTAGTCCCTGGGGAGGGGTGACAGTGGAGCCGCGGGGATCAGTCGCCGCGAACGACGCCCCCTTCAAAGGTGCGGATGACGGTGGCGGCGACCCCGTGCCGGGGCAGCTTGCCGTTGCGGGCCTCCTCGCAGCCGGCGAAGACGAGTGACCACAGAGCGTTCTCGATCCATTCGGCGTCAAGGTCCCGGGTGAGCGTCCCCTCTTCCTGGCCGCGTCGGATCAGTCGGATGATGGCGTCGTCGCTGCCGTCCGTGGAGCCCTTCTCCTGGTCGTCGCCGTCCTCCTCGGAGCGGTAACCGTAGAAGAGGAAGAGAATGCGGTCGCCCGCGTTGACCAGACCGGTGATCAGCTGCCGGAGCGCCTCGTCCGCGCGGCCCTGGCCGACCGCGGAGCCCGCGACCACCTCCGTGATGGCCTGCTGGGAGTGCTCCAGCACCGCCCGGTACAACTCGGGGCGGTCCTTGAAGTAGCGGTGCAGGGTGGAGCGGCCGACGTCGGCCGCCTTGGCGATCTCGACCAGCGGTGCGGCGGGGTCGCGAACCAGGACCGACACGGCGGCGTCGAGGATGGCGCGGCGGGTGCGTGCGCGCGGGCCGCTCTCCGCGGGTGTGGCGATGGTCTTCGTCATGGGCAGATGTTCTCCATAGTGGGTCAGTTAATTCTCTTTTGGGGACACTGATGTCCCATTCGGATGCTACGGTGATTCTATCGGCGGACTCTTGAAAGCTGGAGTGTGCAGTATGACAACGCGGATCGTCGAGGGAGGCGCGGTCTGGTTCCGTGTCCCCAGGTATCGGGTCGAACCGAGGGCCCGCTGGTGGTGGATGGCCCGTGCGGCGCTGGGGACCTTGACCCTCCTGGGTGTGGCGGGGGTGCTCTACCTCTGGTTCGGCGGTCTGCGCCCGTGGCTGGGGCCGCCCCTGGTGATCGGCCTGGTCGTCTCGGTGCTCTACGTCGCGATCATGCCGTTCTGGCGGTACGTCGTCCACCGCTGGGAGCCCACGGACGAGGCCGTGTACGCACGGACTGGCTGGTACGTGCGCGAATGGCGGGTGGCGCCGATCTCGCGCATCCAGACGGTCGACACCAGCCAGGGCCCGATCGAGCAGATGATGGGGCTGTCGACCCTGGCCGTCACCACGGCGTCCGCGCACGGCGCCATCTACATCAGCGGGCTCGACCAGGCCACGGCCGCTGAGGCGGCCCAGCGTCTGACTCAGATCACCCAGCTCACGCCGGGAGACCAGACATGACCCCCGAGCAGAAGTCGCCCGAACTCGGCGGTCGGGAGTCCGGTACGGTCGCGGACGAGTCTGGGCCCGGGCCCGTGGACACCGGGATCGGTTCCGTGCAGGGGGCGGTAGACCCGGAACCCGGGACGGAGACGGGAATCGTCGAGAGCGATGTCCCCGTCACCGGGGCCGACGAGGTGCCGTGGGAGAGACTCGACGCCAGGATGATCCTGGTCGACTTCGTCAAGTTGGCCCTGGCCCTGGCCCCCGCCGGGTTGGCCCTGTGGGTCTTCGATGTCGAGCCGACACTGGCCACCACCTGGCCGCTGGCGCTGATCGCGCTGTTCGGCCTCTACAGCTTGGCCAACGGAATCCTTCGCTGGATCAAGACGCGCTACCGCCTGACCCCAACCCACGTGGAACGATGCACCGGGCTGTTCGTCCGCCAGTACCGCTCCATCCAGCGCGACCGCATCCGCAGCGTGGAGTCCGAGGCCCTGCTCAGGCACCGGCTGGCCGGGCTGCGCATGGTCGACATCGGTGCCGGGCAGCAGAACACCAGCGGTGAGTCCGCCCTGATCCTTGACGCGGTCTCACACCGGGTCGCGGAGAGCCTGCGTGAGCAGTTGCTGGAGGACCCGGCGGTCTCCGAAGACGGTTCCGAGGACGAGCACGAACAGGTGATCCAGGACGTCCGGTATCACTGGGTCTTCTACAACATCCTCAACGGCTACGCCTACGTGGTGGCCATCGGCCTGCTGTGGGGCGGGTACTGGCTGCTCATCGGCTTCGGGGTTGATCCCCTCCCTCTGGTCAAGCGGGTCGTGGACTGGGAGGTCATCGGCTGGGCGTGGACCTTGGTCATCGCGCTCCTGGCGGCCGGGGTGCTCGGCGTGCTCTACCTCGTCTGGGGATTCTTCAACGAGTACTGGCGTTTCCGGCTCTCCCGGGTGCGGGGCCGCGACGGGACCCTGCTGCGCACCACACAAGGGTTGCTGCGCACCAAGGAGGTCGACCGTGAGGACCACCGGATGCGCGGAGTGCAGATCTCTGAGCCGCTGCTCTGGCGGTGGATGCGCATCGCCGACACCGACGTCCTGACCACGGGCCTGTCGATTTGGAGCATGGCGCCCACGATCCTCCCCCGAGGACCGGTCTCCGTCGCTCGGCGAGTGGCCGCGGATGTGCTCCAGGAACCGAGCCCGCTCGAAGCGGAGCTGCGGTGCCACCCGTGGTCCGCGCTGCGCCGCCGACTCCTCTGGGCCACCCTGGTCACGGTGGGGCTGGTCCTCACCACCGAATGGGTGCTGACCACCGCCGAGGCGGCCTTCTCCTGGCCTTGGTGGGTGACCGCGGCCGCCGTATGGCCCGTGGCGATGTTCCTCGGGGGCGTGGGCTATCTGCATCTGGGACACGCCCTGGTCGGCCGGTACCTGGTGGTGCGCGGTCGGGTCACCCAACGCGACACGGCGGCGCTCCAGACGCGCGCGGTCAGCGGTGTGACCGTCCGGCAGTCACTGCTCCAACAGAGGCTAGGCCTGGCCAGCGTCTCCTTCACCACCGCCGCGGGTACGGGCCGGTACGGCACCGCCGACCTGTCGACCGTCGACGCGGGCGCGTTCGTCCGCGGCGCCGCGCCCGACCTGTGCACGCCGTTCCTGGAGGGCGGATCTGCCGGAAAGGACACCGGACTGGTGTAGAACCGGTGCGTCCACGTGGAATCGAGCCAACCGCGAAACCGGGCCCGCACGCTCGTGTCGTGTGCCGGATGTGATGGAGGCTGTGGCATGTGCCGGGATCGCCTCCCGTCACCTGTCCTGGAATGCTCGGGCAGCGAGCTGGATACACGCCGGCCCCCGGGTGTTCCGGGGGCCGGCGCGGTGCAGGAGGGTCAGCGGTCTTGAACCTTCACCTGGCGGAGGAAGGTGTTCCACTCGGGAGAGGGGAAGGCCAGCTGCGCGTCGTCGGGGCGCTGGGAGTCGCGGACGGCGGAACCGGTCGGCAGCTCCGCCACCTCGACGCAGTTCTGCGCTCCTCCTCCGCTGTAGGAGGACTTGCGCCACGACAGGTTGTGCATCAGTGTCCACTCTCTAACGCCGCCAGGACACCCTGGAGGAACTCGCGTGACTGAGCCGGGGTGGACGCCGCGTTGTGCACCGCGTGCCACATGGCGTTGTACCGGGCCAGCTCAGGATCGGTCTCTACGAACAGACTATCCGTAGGAGTTTCGGCGAATCCGATCGAAGGGTCCAGAGGCTCCGGGAAGTCCATGATGACGAAGCTGCCGATCGTCGCGGCGTGCAGGCCGGCGCTGAACGGCAGGACGTGGATGTGGATGTTCGGCCGGGTCGACACCTCCACCAGGTGCTCCAGCTGCTCCCGCATGATGTCGAGGTCCTGGGGCTGGCGGCGCAGGGCGGCCTCGTCGACCACCGCGTAGTACTCCGGTGGATAGAACCGGGTCAGGATCTGCTGCCGCTCCATCCGAGCGTCCACGTGCCGCTTGATCTCGGCGTCGTCCAAGGCCGCGGTTCCCCGGGCGAGCGCGTCCGCGTAGCGCGGAGTCTGCAACAGCCCGGGCACGACCTGGCATTCGTAGGTGCGGATTACCGAGGCTTCCGTTTCGAAATCCGGAAGCGCGTGCGTGCCGAACACGTCGCGGTACCGCGACCACCATCCCCGCTCTCCCGCCTCACGCGCCAAGGAGTGCATGGCTTCGCGGGTGCCCGTGTCGGTGATCTCGTACAGGTCCAGCAGGGCGTCCAGGTCGGTGGCCTTGACGGTCTTCAGGTCGCTGGTCTCGATCCGGCCCAGGCGGCTCTTCGGGATGCGGGTGCTCTGCGCGGCCTGCTCCAACGTCAGCTTGTGCTGGGCGCGTAGGCGGCGCAGCTCGGCGGACAACCGCCGTCGACGCACGCTGGGACTGTGGGTGCGCGGTATCCGTCTCATGACACTGATCCTAACCTTCCCAGTGGGATCATGGATTCCCCTTGACATTTGGGAATCCCTAGTCATGCTTGAAGGGTCAAGGTGGACCGAGCTTCCCAGCTCATACCCGATACCGCTGCGCACGCGTGCCATACGTGTGGCCAGAGGGCCGTGGAGCATCGAGAGAAGGCGAGGCTCGCGGGCCACCTCAGACGAGAAAGTCCCGGCGACTGTTACAGCAGCCCCGGGACACGGCCTCACCCATGCGTTCTCGACACTCCAGGTGACAACATGCAGGAGAGTACCCAGCTCGGGATAAGCCGGGGTAACGCCCCCGGCCCTTCCGACGCCTTGCCGCGGCTGCCTCGCCGCATTCGCTGCGCCGACCCGAACACGTGGATCGCCGAGTTCGGACACGAACCGCATCACATCCGCACGGCCGCCCGCTGGCTGTTTCCACGCTGTAGCTCGCCCGCGAGCCAGCGCAAACGGCTGCTCGAGGCTGTGACGATCCTCCACCGCAACGCCTTGGCGCACACCGCCTCTGGCCTGCCGGGCGGGACCGTGCGGATCAGGCTGGAGAAACAGCCCTTCTCCTTCAAACTGGCGGTGACCGACGACGGGCCCCGTCCGGGAGCACCGTTGACCTTCCCGGTTCCCATCGAGGCCCCTTCCGCCGAAGGGTGCCCCGAACGGCAGGGGAGCGGGCTACGACGCCTGGCCGAACTCGCCCTGTACTGGGAATGGGACGGCTGCGCCGGAGGACCCGTCACCGTGTGGGGGATCTTCGACCGCCACCTCCCGCCCACGCGATAACAGCAGCGCCGCGGCCTGGGACGTCCGCCACGGCCCCGAGCACGACGAAACCGCCCGCGCCCTTCAGCGCGGGCGGACCACCGCCCGGCCACCGTGCCGACGAGCCCTCTACGCCCGCTTCCACGGCCCCGAGCACGCGTGCCCGCTGATCGCACTCACTCCCGGCGGTAACGCCACACACCCTGTCCGGCGTCTTCGAGGCTCTTCCCGAGGAACACGAGGACCAGCCGCACAGGCCGTACCCCCGTGAGCCTCACAACCTTCAGAGAGGAACCTGTTGCCTCTGTCCTCTGGACCGACGGACACCCGCTCTCCGAACCCTCCGCGTACTCACGCCAGGAGAGGTCGCCCAGACCTTCCGCGTGGACGCCAGGACCGTCTCCCGGTGGGCCAAGGAAGGCCGGATCACCAGCTTCCGAACCCCCGGTGGCCATCGCCGCTTCCTCAAGCACGAGGTGGACGCACTGCTGGCCGCGAGCACCTTCCTCACCCGCTGACCCTGACCCCCGACGACCAAGAAAGCACCCTCATGTCCAGGTCCATGCTCTACCTGCTCAACGTCTCCAACGCCTCCCGGCTCAGCGCCGACTCCGGGTGGATCTACGCCGACATCCTCACCCCGGCACTCACCGACGCCGGATACGACGTCACGCTGGTGTGCCCCATCCCGGTCACCGACACCCGCGTCCGCCACATGGTGCCCCCGCCCGCGGCCACCAGCAAGTACCGCGTGCGCCTCGTACACGACGTCGGCTACCTCGCCCAGCTCCTGCGCGCCACCCGCCCGGACACCGTCGTGGTCAACCAGATCGAGGCCGCCCCCGCCGTCCGCACCGCGATGCTCGACGCGGGTAGCGACGCCCAGGTCATCGGCTACTGCCACTACCTGCCCTTCTCCGTCGACGAACACGGGCACCTGGTCAAGGACGCCTCCCTCAGCGACGGCGGCCTCGAAGTCCCCCTCCGCCTGGCCTTCGCCAGCGGCCTGGCCGCCTGCGACCGACTCCTCGTCCATTCCCGCACCGCCCGGGACTGGGTCCTCCAGGCCTCGGCCACCTACCGGGCCGGCGTCGACGACCGGATCCATATCGTGCCGCCTCCCCGCGATCCCCGCCTGGTCCGCTCCGACGCCACCGCTCCCGAGCACCCGACAGGTCTGTACAACCACCGGCTCTACCGCCACTACGGCACCGGCCACTTCGTCGACATCGCCCAGCGGGTCACCGCCAACGGCCTCGCCCTCCGCGTCATGGACCTCTTCGGCCGCCGCGACCCCAGCCGCATCGCCCTGGACCCCAGCCCCGAACACGCCCTCGCCCGACTCTCCGCGACCCCCGGAGTCACCGTCTGCACCGATGGCGGCGACCGCGAACGCTACCGCTCCTTCCTCGCCGAGAGCACCCTCGGGTTCGCACCCCTGCGCCCCGGATGCACCTGGTCCATGTCGATCATCGACCTGCACGCCATGGGCGTTCCCGTCATCGCGCCCCGGATGGCGTGGATGGCCGAGGCCGTCCACCAGGACCTGCTCTTCGACCCCCACGACCTCGACGGAGCCGTCAAGCTCGCCGACCGCCTGGTCCAGGACCCCGCTTTCTGGTCCGCTCACAGCCGCCACGCCCACGACTCCACCCGCCACCTGGCCCCCGAACGCGTGGCCGCCCGCTACCTGGAGGCGATCGCGTGAACCCCCGCCCCGACGCGGTGATGCTCTCCTTCGACGAACCCCTCGCCAACGACCTGCACACCCGCCTGGAACGTGTCCTGGAGCGCCCGGTCAAACGCCTGCACGGCGTGGTCGGCATGCGCCGCGCCTACCGGCTCGCCGCCGAATTGGTCGACACCGACGCCTTCCTCCTCGCTGACGGCGACTTCCACATCCACACCACCTTCACCCTCGAACCCGATGCCCTGGGCGAGGACGTGGCCATGCGGGTGTGGAAGGCCGCCAACCCCGTCACCGGCCGCGCCTACGGCTACGGCGGGATGAAGCTCATCAGCCGCGACGCCCTCCGCCACCTGGGCGAGGCCGTCGATGTCCTCGCCGCCCTCCCCGGGCGGGTGGAGTTCCTCGACCAGGTGGCGGGCACCACCCGTTTCGACCAGAGCCCCTACCACGCCTGGAAGGCCGCCTTCCGGGAGGTCGCGATGCTCACCCGCGGCTGCGAATACGGGGCCGACACCGACACCACGCGCGAGCAGCTCCGCGCCTGGTCCGCCCCGGCCAGAGGCCGCTTTACCCGTTGGGTCCAACGCGGTGCACGCGATGGCTCCGCCTTCGCCCGCAGCACACCCGACGACGCCCCCGCCTGGCAGCGTCTGAACGATCCCGTGTGGCTGCGCGCCCAATTCGACGCGGCCTGCGCCCAGGAGCGGTCGTGAGGCGGGCCGTGGCGCTGGTCGAACCGGCCACCGAACACGCGGGGCACTGGCAGCACGCCCTCACCCACCTCGCCCGTGCTGCCGCCACCGCAGGTCACCGGGTCGCGGTGATCACTCTCAACGGAATGCCCGTCCACGTGCACACCCTGCTCCAGGAGCACGGGGTCCGAGTGGCCACACGGCCGGAGGGCAACAAGGCCCGCCTTCTCCTCGCCCTGGGGAAGGGCGCGCAGCGCTCCGCCGCGAGGGCACGGCTCCTGCTGCCACACCGGCGACTCCCGCACCAGATCACCCTGGTCGCCCGATGCCTGACCGAAGCCGCCTCCCTGCACACCGCACGCCACCTGCTGGGCCGCACCCCCGAGACCGCCGTCATCCTTACCGCCAGCGAGGCCCTCCACGGCCTGGCCCGCGTGTTGTCCCGGACACCGCACCTGCGCGTGGTCCACGAGGTCAACACCACCGAGGACCGCATCGTGCGGGCACTCGGACGCCTCACCCCGCCCAGGCGGGTCCTCGCCCTGTGCCCGACGCGGTCCGTGGAGGACGAGGTACGCGAACGCTTCCCCGCACTCAGGACCGTAGTCCACCCCTTCGCCCTCGCCGACCCCGACGAGCGCATCAGGCCGGGCGAACGCACCCGCGCCCGACAGGTCCTCGGTCTGCCGGAGGGGGAAGCCGTCCTGTGCCTGGTGGGCGGATGGTGGCCGCACAAGGACATGGCGACCGTGACCACCGCGCTGGAACACCTCGCTCAGCCCCTTCACGTCCTCGTCGCGGGCAGCCCCACTGATCCGGACCTGCTCGACCGTATGGCCAGAGCACCCGGCGTCGCCCTCCGTGCGCTACCCGGCCCACTGAACCCCGCGGACATCCGGCAGGTCTACGCCGCCAGCAGCTTCACCGCCGTCATCCGGCACCCAGGAGCGGGCAAGGAGTCCGGGTTGGTCGCGGACTGCGCCCGCTTCGGCGTCCCGCTCCTGCTCTCCGACCACGGCCCCGCCCTGACCGGGTGCGTCCGATCCTGGGCCGCCGTCATCCCGCCCCAAGACCCACTCGCGCTCGCCCACGCCATCGACAAGGCCGCGACGCACCCGCCGCTGACACCCCCGCCGACAGCGGCTGAGGACCTCGGGCTGCGCACACCGGCCCGGATGCTCGCGCTTCTCCAGAACCTGGCCACCGAGGAGGAACAGCCATGCCCCCACCGCTGATCGCCGTCATCGGACCCGTCGAGACACCCCTGCTCCACGCCTGGATCGACCACTACCGGGCGCTCGGAGTCCGCGACTTCCACCTCGCACTCCACCTGCCCGAGCACGCACCGCAGGGAAGCGAACAGCGCCTACGGGAGACGCTCAACCGCTTGGGCGTCACCCCGGTACTGGTCGAGCACGGTCCCTGGCATGAGACCACCAACGCCAGCCTGCGCGACCGCCTTCGGGCCCACGCCGACGCCGAGTGGCACCTGATCGCCGACAGCGACGAGTTCCACACCTTCGCCACCAGCCTCGACGACACCGTGACAGCAGCGGAAAGCGCAGGACACACGGTGGTGCGCGGACTGATGCTCGACCGCGTCACCCGCACTGGACACCTGAACGGATGGTGCCCGCCCGAAGCAGAGGCCATGGGGGAGGACCCGCGAGCACGGTTGGATGCCGCCTACCCCCTGGGCGGCTGGCTCACCCACCGCCTACTGCTGGCGGACCCCCGCAAGATCGTCCTGGCCCGCTCCGGCGTCACCGTCTCCTCGGGCAACCACCGCGCTCCGGGCCACCACCCCGCCCACGGACCGGTCGCGGTGGTCCACCACTTCAAATGGCGGCACGGAATCGACGCCGACCTGCGGCGCCGGGTCGACCGCTTCGCCTCTGGCACCTGGACCGAGACCAGCCCAGCCGTCCGCCACGAGGCCGCCCGGCTCCTGGAGCACCTGCGTCAGAACGGAGGACGGATCGACACCACCGACCCCGTACTCCGATTCCGGACCGTCACCCTCGACCGCACCCCGTCCGGTTGGCAGGACGAAGCCCACCGGATCCTCACCCACTGGCGGCCGGTCCACGCGGAAACGACCCCGGAGCGATGACCTCCTCGTCCTCATCCTCTGGCGGGTCGAACCTGGCCACGAAGTCCGCCAGCGCCTCCGGGGTGACCGTCAACGCGTTGGCGTCCTGGCGGCGGTTGCGCTCCGAGAGCCGCCGCAGCAACTCCTCGTGTTCCACGGGGAAGTACAGCAACCTCCACCGCGCCCCCGCCGACTCCACCAGCTTCTTCCACTCGGCTCGTTCAGCACACCGCCACAGACCGTGGTCCACCACCACGTCACGCCCCTCGCACACCAACGAGACCAGACGCTCGCGCACCCACTCCACGACCGGGGCTTGGCGCTCGAAGTACTCCCACTCCGGATAGTCCACCCCGTACCGGCCGTGCCGTCGGTGGACCTCCTCGTCCACCGACAACCGCACCACACCGCGCGGCTCCAGCACGGTCCGCGCGTAGGTGGTCTTTCCCGAGCCGGTCAAGCCGACCAGCAGGAACACCACAGGGACCCGTCCCACACGTCCTCCTTCCCGGAGTAGCTGATGCACCGCTTCACCCGAGCAACCCTACGAACAATGATCCGACACGCGCCCGAGCCCGTCTCCGCACGAGCCATCCGGTGGCTGGACCACGAACTCACGCACAGGCCCGTCACCGCCCTCGCCCAGGCACGGTTCGGAGGCCGGTTCCCGGTCACCACCAGCGACATCATCCAGCGCTACCTCTACACCTTCGGTACCTGGGAACCCCACCTGACCGCGTGGATCACCCGCCGCCTCAAACCCGGGGACACCTTCGTGGACGCGGGCGCGAACATCGGCTACTACACGATGCTCGCCTCCCACCTCGTCGGTCCCACCGGGCACGTCGTCGCGATCGAACCCGTTCCGCGCTTTCACCAGCACCTGCGGACGATGATCCTGCTCAACGGTGCGTGCAACATCCGAACCGTCGCCCAGGCCGTCGCGGCGGAACCCGGATGTGTGGACATGTTCCTGGCCGACCCAGGCAACCTCGGCGGCACTTCCACGGTCCGGCCGCGTGTCGTGCACGAATCCTTCCACACCAGCGCCGCGCCGCTCACGGGAATTCTCGACCCTGCTGAGGTCAGGAACGCACGGCTGATCAAGATCGACGTCGAGGGGGCCGAAGTCGCAGCGGTGCGGAGCCTCCTGCCCGCGCTCGGAACGCTACGGTCCGACGCCGAACTGATCATCGAGATCACTCCGCGAGCTCTGGCGAAGCAGGGACTCGACCCGAGCGCCGTGATTGGACCGCTGAGGGAAGCGGGCTTTCACACCTACCGAATCGCCAACGAGTACGACGCGACCACCTACCCCACCGCGATCAGGAGGCCCATCCCGCCGCAGAGGTGGGAGCAACCGGTCGCAGAGATGAGCGACCTGGTGTTCTCCCGGATCGACGCGGACCACCTCTGAACCGGAACGTAGCTGTCCAGTAGAACACGATGACTATTTCGATCGGCGGGGTTGCAGGTTCTCGCCCATCCAAGGGAACATCGACCACCCTCAGCGAAAAGGACACCTATTCGCTGGGCCTTGGGTTGCTTTGTGCCTAATTGTGCAGAGTGGGTGAGAAGCGCAGTTTCGGGGGCGTACGGCCCCGGGGCCATTGACACTCACCCGCGGCCGCACAGGAAGAACCGGCCTCGTTCGCGGGGTCGCTGACAAGAGAAAAGGGTGCCCCGAGCTGGTGCTGAGAACACCGGCCCGGGGCGTGATTCCCACCTGACTACACCAGGAGGAAGCCATGGAGAAGCATAGCGGGCGGCACCGCAAGCGCCGTCAAGGTTGGGGCGAACAGATGCGCTGGGTCCTCGGGGTGGTGCTTGCCGCGCTGTTCTGTGGCCCCACC
Source organism: Nocardiopsis synnemataformans (assembly GCF_965343085.1). Taxonomy (NCBI): domain Bacteria; kingdom Bacillati; phylum Actinomycetota; class Actinomycetes; order Streptosporangiales; family Nocardiopsidaceae; genus Nocardiopsis; species Nocardiopsis synnemataformans. The sequence goes on from NZ_CBDRFA010000007.1 coordinate 169,385, forward strand.
GGTCCGAGTACGCGACCGGTGGCTGAGGTCCGCTCACCGCTGCCCTCGCGGAGTGCGCGAAAGGACCGAGCACCGGTCTCAGTGCGGGCTGCGGCCAAGGGGCGTACGGATGTTCCGCGGCCTCGGTCCGGAGAGGAGCAGCCGAGGGAGGTTCCGGTGCGGGTGCCGCAGCGGACTCCGTATACGGGGCCGCGTGGGTGGTGTGAGGACGATGACGGGGTGCGCGGGGTGCGCCCCTACCTCGCTCGGCACGAGGACCGCGTCGTCCGCACGCACAGCAAGGGGGTTGTGCAGGCGAACCGAGGTGAGGAAACGGTGGGTACTCGAGGCCCAGCGACATCACCGCCTTCTGCCCCTGGGGGCGGTGGCGAAGGTGAGTTCGCTGAGCTGGCCCACTTGGTGCGGCGCTGGCAGGCGATCTCCACCTGAGAAGGAAGAACTCAGGTCAGGGCGGTGCTGACCATGATCACTGGTCGGCGCCGCCCCGGCCTCGCTTGGTGGGGGTCAGAAGAACCTTCCGGGTAGTCGTCAACACCTGCGTCTGTGACCTCGACACCAGAGCCGGGCAGGTGGCCTCGCCCGTACGTCGTGTCAGGGTGTGGGCCGTTGGCGGGCCTGTGACTCCGCCTGTGACTGGGCCTTTCCGGGGGCCTGTGACTCCGCCTGTGCCTCCGCCCGTGGGTGGGCCGCTTTGATCGGCCCACCTCTCGGGCGTTATCAGTGCAGGTGAAAGGCCCTTTGGGTGGGCCGTTGGAAAGCCAGACTTATACCCAGTGGGTAGTCCTCTTCACGTAGGCGGGCGGCCCCGCCCCGACAAGCGGGGGCGGATCCGCCCGCCTACGTCTACCGTGGCCTCAGCCCACCTGCGCCTGACTCCCTCTTCCGCTGCGCCTCCTCCCGGACGGCCTGGTCTGCCCTCTCTTCCTCTCACCAGACCAGGGGCATGCGAGTTCTGTCACCTGCCACGCGCAGGATTCCCCTGGCCAAGAAGCCATGGAAAAAGGATCTTCTCCTTCCGGATGGCAATCGCCATCCCTTCCCATGAAGAGTCGCTCTGGTGCGATCGAGGTGGCCGGAGCGCTCTCGCCTATCGAGTGGCAAAGCGCGATTTCCTGTGCCTGTGAGAAGCGCATGCGCGCTTTCCCTCTGACTTCCTTGGAAGCGGGAAGGTGGGGTGTGAACCTCCACTGAACCCGAAGTGAACCCTGGCCAGCGCATGGGCCACCGGCTGGGCCAGCGGGTGGGCCACTCTTGGCTGGCCCACCCCTGCCTGTGCTGATGCGCAGGTCAACGCCCCTGTGGGTGGGCCAACGGGAGTCCAGACTTATACCCCAGTGGGTAGTTCTCGTCACGTAGGCGGGCGGGGCGCCCTCGCTCACGGGCGAGCGCGCCCGCCCCACCCGCCTCCACGGGCGCTCTACTTATGTGGCATCCCTTCTTTCTTCGCCTCTTGCTCAGTGAAAGTCTTTCGGCTTCATCATGAGAGAAGTATTTAATCCCTTGCTTTTGTGCAGGCTCCAAGATTACCCAGATCCGGGGTGCTGCATCGCAGCCTTCTCTTCCCTCTCTGCCCGTGTGTTTTTTGTTGTCCCGGGCCGCGCTTCACGCAATCTCGTCTGTCAGCGGTACGCGGCGGCGGAGGCCGAGCCGCGTGAGGTCCTGAGGTCGGGTGTCGCATCTGCATCGGGCGCGTCTTCATAGAGGTTCATCAGGGCGAAGACGCCCAAGACGACGTCAGGGGAGGGCCGAGGCGTGGTGGCGAGGAGAAGCGTCGCTCTGGAACAGGGCGGCTCGGGGCGGGTTCCAGGCCCATGGTGTGACCCTGGGACGTGGGCGGGTGGCGTGGGGCTGTCAGCGCCCCGACGTCGGCCCCACTGCGCGGCGGGCCCCCCGGGGGCGCCCTGGGGCGGGCGGTCGGCGCTGACGGGCCGTGTGGCGGGCTCGGTGGGGTCCGCGTCGTTGACCCCTGGAACGGCCCTGGTCAGGGCGGTGGCAGGAACAGGGCGAAGCCGGGCGTATCGGATGGGCGGGCGGGGCTGTGTACCCATCGGACGACGGTTGTGTCGAATCCGCTTGACCACCTCTACGAGGTCGAGCGTGGATGCGTGGTGCCCCGCCACACGCGGGGCCGTACGCCGTATCCATGCAGCTCAGAGGTGGGACGTGTGGGTGTGAACACTTCGGTCACGGTGACCGAGGTCGGCTCGCTGCCGGTGGTTGACGATGTAGCGGATGTGGTGTGCGTGGTGATCGAGACGAAGGTGAGGCCGTGCATGGCCGCGCGTGAGGGGTCCACGTTCAAACGGTGCGGATGCCGTGACGAGAACACCGGCAGGCCACTGGGAGTGAGGTGTCCGCAGCTCAAGCGCCGGAGCGGAGGATGGAATCCGGCTCATGGGGCGTGGGCGTTCCAGTACGAGCTTCCTCCGACCGGTGAGGGCGGGCGCCGCCAGGCCCGACGGGTCGGCCTGGCCTCCCAGGAACAGGCCCGTGCGGGGTTGGAGCACGTCAAGGCGCTCATTGCCCTGGCCGAGAGGGAGCCGGTGGTGGAGGTGCAGATTGCTGACCTGGTCCAGGCGGCGTTGAAGCAGCGCCGACCACTCCCCGACCTGGAGGAGGTGCGTAGGCGTGTGGCGATGGCGGTGGATGTGCGCACCGAACCTCCCACCGTTGAGGTGTGGTTGGGGGAGTGGTTGGCGGGCAAGCCCGATCTGGCCGCGGGAACCCGGGCCTCCTACGCCGGGCACATCCGCACCTACCTCGTCCCGCACCTGGGCCGGCTGCGAGTGGACAAGCTCCAGGCCCGCCACGTCGAGACCATGTTCGCGGCGATTGAGGAAACCAACAGCCACATCCTGGAGTGCCGTGAGTCCGACGACCCCCAGGTGCGGGCCTCGGTGCGCGGTCGGTGGGTGATCTCGCTGTCCACGAAGCACCGCATCCGCGCGACTCTCCGGAGTGCGTTGTCCGAAGCCGTCAAGCGTCCGGATTTGCCGGTGTCGGTGAACATCGCCTCGCATGTGCGGTTGCCTTCCTGTCCGAGGAAGCGTCCGCTGGTGTGGACACCCGACCGGGTGCGCCAGTGGAAGAAGGACGGCACGGTGCCAGGAGAGGTGATGGTGTGGACACCGGAGCAGACCCGCACTTTTCTGGTGCACGCGAGGAAGTACCCGTGGCTATACCCGATGTTCCACCTGATCGCGGTCAAGGGTCTGCGCCGAGGAGAAGCGGTCGGACTGCCCTGGGCTAACACCCGGCTGACGGACGGGCAGATCGACATCCGCGTCCAGGTCGTGCAACTCGCGTGGGAGACGATCACCTCCACCCCGAAGAGCGCAGCGGGCCAGCGCACCATCACCCTGGATGCCGACACCATCAAGGTGCTGCGGGCTTGGAGGAGGTTCCAGAACGAGGCCCGTCTCAAGGCCGGGGCGGCGTGGGTGGACAGTGGCCTGGCCTTCACCAAGGAGAATGGCGCAGGATGGCATCCGGGGCAGGTCAGTGACTGGTTCCTGCGCATCGCCAGGGCCGCTGGACTGCCGCCGATCACGTTGCACGGGCTCCGCCACGGAGCCGCCTCACTGGCGTTGGCCGCCGGGACGGACGTGAAGGTGGTCTCGGCCGAGCTGGGGCACGCGACCACGCACTTCACCCAGGACACCTACCAGTCGGTGTTCCCGGATGTGGCGAAGGCGGCGGCCGAGGCTACCGCCGCACTACTACGCGGCACCTCGGCTTCGGTCGGGTAGTCCAACCGGCGAGCACACCAGGAGCCAGACGGCACCACTGACCCCAGGCCAGTGCACGGGTTCGCCCCGGCTGGCCTGGGGTTTCCTCGTGCCCGGTGCGTGTTCCCCATCGGATCAAAGGTCCCCTGGAGGTGGCCTGGGGGAAGTGCCCACCCCGGTGAGCATCGTGCCTTTCACACCATGTTGTCGCCTAGCAACTGTTGTCGTCGGGGCCGGTTCCGGCCACCGAGCCCAGTAGGACTCAGGGACACCATCTGGCGAAGGCAGCGCTCCGTTTCTACGGGCGTACGTGTTCACCTGCGCGAACGCAGTCACTCTCCGTATCGCCCGTGGTCAAACTTCCCGAAGGTCTCTCTCACCCAGGGTCACGCTCTTCACTCTGGGCTCATGGCGTGCTGC